>JAFLJT010000200.1 GCA_022712855.1 Pseudodesulfovibrio sp.
CTCCTCTCACAGGGACCAGGCTCCAAAGTGCATCTGGACGATTACGTCTTCGACCCGGATAATGATGCGGGCGAGATAACCATGAGCCTCATTCAGGGCACCTTCCGTTCCGTCACAGGGCAGATCGTCGACATGAACCCCGAAGGGTTCCAGATCGAAACAGCCAACACCACCATCGGTATTCGCGGCACCACCACAGGTCACGTCATCGGCGCTGATGGCCAGGAACAACACATTGTCGTGGACTTCGTGGACAAGCCGGTCATCATTCGTCCCGCAGCAGGCGGCCCCATCCGGATCATCACTCAGGATGGCATGGGTGTCACAGCCTCGGCCAGCGGCATTGGTTCTGTCCAGCGCGCCTCGGCCAATGCTCTCTCCAATCTGGAACAACTTTCCTCGGACTCCATGAAGAAGTCCGCACCGAAAATGCAGGACGACGAACCTGATGACGGTGAAGATGACGAAGACAATGGCAATAACGGCGAACCGCAAGATGGCGGAGAAGGCCAGGAAGCACAGGGCGAAGGCGGAGAAGAAGGCGGAGGAGAGCAGGAACCCCAGGGCGATGAAGTTCTTCCTGGGCCCATAACCGAACCTATTCCTCAGCCAATCATTCCGCCACCGCCGCCGCCACCGCCACCGCTAACGCCACCAACGCCACCGCCGACGCCTCCCATTACGAAGCCGGAGCCGGAACGGGAGCCAGAATCGGAGCCAGAACCGGAGCCGGAACCGGAACCAGTGGTGACCTCTCCGATATTGGATTTGAGCGCATATGGTGAAGCTCTTACCGTGGAGATGCCCAATTCGCCTTCGGGAGAGTATCATCCTACGGCTGATGACACGGACACAACGGAAATCAGCGAATTTTACACTGGCGTCATCGGCGCGACAGCCTATGCCAACGATATTACAGGTGGACCTTCGGACAACCTGCTGATTGGTGGCAATGAGGCTGACAATATTGTTGGCGGCGCTGGCAATGATACCATCATGGGTCTTGATGGCCCTGATGTCCTTGATGGCGGAGACGGAACCGCTGATATTGTCTCATACTCAAATGACTCCGCTGGAGTGTCCGTCCAATTGTGGAACAATTACGGCACCGACGGGGGAGCCGACTCTGATCAATTACTCAATTTTGAAGGTGTTTTCGGGTCCGCGTATAATGACGACATCGCAGGAACGACTGGAGACAACTCGTTGTTTGGCGATGACGGCGATGACATCATCTACGGCAAGGGTGGAGTCGACGACCTGCGCGGTGGTGCGGGTAATGACCAATTCAAATTCACAGCAGATGCAGGCGCCGGCACCGTCATAGATGGCGGCGCAGGGACGGATGTCCTCTACATAGAGTCCTCAGCTGACCTGACCAAATTGACCTCAGTGACCAACGTGGAGAACTTCCTCATCAACACTGGTCAAACCGTCACGGTTGAGGCCAGCGACTTTGTTGACTACGCCGACGGCGAAGTCACGGGCTATGTTGACGTCTATGGTGCAGGCGATGCGGAAGGCTTGTCTGTTATAGCAACGGACAATACCGGCGAGGATATTGACCTCTCCGGCATGACCTTTAGTTCCCAATTCCAGACTACTGGCACACTCTTTATCAGTGGACTCGACGGGAACGACCAGTTGATCGGCGGCACCACTGTCAAAAACCAGATGAGTTCAGGCGCTGGTGATGATGTCCTCTATGGCGGCGACGCTGATGATTTGATGGATGGAGGGGAGGGCGATGACGTCCTCTACGCCAGCGGCGGACAAGACGTCTTAAATGGCGGCGCTAATGGCACAGACACCGCATCCTACGAAGGCCTGGACGGTGGCAGTGGTATTACTGCAAACCTTGGCTCCTATGGCACAGGTGCAACCACCGACGACGGCCAGGGCAGCAATGACACTTTGACTGATATCGACATTCTGATCGGCAGCAATTATGCTGATGACATCACAAGCAGCGAAGATAGAGTCTCGACCATATACGGAAAGGGCGGGGCCGATATCCTTACATATGCCGGCTATCTGGGTACAGGCACGGCCGACACCCTTGATGGTGGCATGGGTAACGACACCTTTGTCATGACAGCCGATGCCGGCAGCGGCGCCTATTTCAACGGTGGCGGTGGTTCCGGCGATGAGCTTAAAGTAGATACAGCCAGTGTCTTCGACGCCCAACTGCTGACGTTTGACAACATCGATTATCTCAACATAACCAACCAGGCCCAGCTCAATATGAGTATGGACCAGGTGAACACCCAAGACTGGTGTGGCATTACCATTGATACTCTCAGCAAGTGGAGCATCCTTGGCGATACGAGCGACAACACCCTCGACATGTCAGACTTCAACTTTACTACACTTGATGGTTCTGTCTCCGTGTCTGGTGGTGAAGGTATCGACGTCCTGACCATGGGGACGCAGATGTCGTCGAGCATCGTCTATGATGGCGGCACGTCGCCGCATCAGGACATCCTCAACTACACCGACAACGGTTCAGGAGTCGACGAATTAGACAACGTGACCAACGTTGAAGCCATTCTTTTGGGCGATGCCACCACCTCGATTGTCGCCTTAGACACCCTTGTGGATGCCGCAACGGGTATTGAAATTGTGGGCTCAGCCCTGACTGGCTCCCATACATTCACCTTTGATGGGTCTGCTGAAACCGATGGCTACTATTCTGTCTCCGGTGGTGCTGCCAACGACACCCTTATCGGTGGAGACGGTGGTGACGTTCTCACCGGTAACGGCGGTAAAGACAGTTTGATCGGCGGGGGCGGGAATGACATCTTCGTCTTTAACACGGGCGACGTCGTTGCTGGCGAAGAGATTAGTGGTGGTACTGGCTCCAACTCGTTATTACTCGACGCCGCCCAAGATGTAGATTTCTCCCAGGCCACTCTCACCTCGGTAACAAATGTCATCCTCTACGCCTCCTCCTCCGCCACATTCACCGGAACGCAGGTCGATAGTGTCAGCATGGGCGTTACAGGCACGACAGGAAGCGCACAAACAATCATCGTCAACGGCACTGGCTCAGTCGATCTCAGCAACTTCACCTTTACCAATTGGGACGCTTCAGAGGGCGATTTGATCACTCTTAACGGCTCAACTGGCGATGACACACTGATCGGCTCTTCCCAGGCCGACTATCTTACCGGAGGAACCGGATGGGACAACGTGGTTGGTGGTGCTGGCGACGACACCATCATCGGCGGCGTTGGTAACGAGAGCATCAATGGTGGGGCAGGCTATGATTCCCTTGAATATACGGATGACGCCAGCGGCACGAATGATCTGAATAATATGACCAACGTGGAGTACATCGAATTGGGTGACGCCACCACCAACATCATTGCAATTGACAGCGTCGTGGCCGCAACGAAAAATCTCGAAGTCGACGCAACAGCGCTGACCGGAGCCAACACCCTCACCTGGGATGGTTCCGCTGAAGCCGACGGGCATTTCGACATCGTTGGCAGCGACAACAATGATACCATCACTGGCGGCCAACTCGGCGACATCATCGAAGGCGGCGCAGGTATAGATAGCCTTATTGGCGGAGGGGGAAGCGACACCCTTTCCTACGCAAGCTCGACCGACGCCGTCACTGTCGATATAGCGGGTCAATCCGTCTCCGGCGGCGATGCAACTGGCGACCTCATTACATGGACTGGCTTCGCCAACGTTACCGGTGGATTAGGCAATGACACATTGACTGGTGATACCAATGCCAATGTGATTACCGGCGGCGCAGGTGCTGACAGCATAGTCGGCGGCGACGGCGACGATACATTCTACTTCGATTCCGGCGATGCAGTTTCCGGTGAGTCTATCGATGGAGGCGCTGGGATCGACCAGCTGTTTGTCAATTCTACCGTCGATTTCTCCGTCGTCAGCATAAGCAACACAGAGAGCGTCCACCTTGACGCGGCAGCCACTGCCATATTCTCCGGTGCCCAGATGAACGGCGTAACCATGGACGTTGAAGGCCTTAGCTCAGGCGGGTCAGTGGAAACCCTTACTATAAACGCCGCAGCAGGTGCTACGGTCGACCTCACCACTCTCAACTTCACACAATGGAACGCGAGTGAGGATATTGTCATTCTCAATGGTTCCACCGGTGATGAGAATCTGTCCGGTGCAGTGGGTGTCGATAATTGGATAAACGGCGGCGACGGCGCGGACACCATGGTCGGCAGCTCGGGCAACGACACCTTTGTCTTCAATACAGGTGACGTTGACGCTGGCGAAATCTATGACGGCGGTGTGGGCGACAACAGATTCCTCATCCAGACATCGACCGACTTTTACGAACCGAACACCCCGATTTCCATCGAAGAACTGGAAATCGGCGAGGGAGCAACCGCGAGCTTCGATTGGGGCATGGAGAGTTTCCTTACCGGCCTGACGAAGATGTTTGGCTATGGTCAGGCGGGGGACACCACTGAAGTCCTTGAGATCGTCGATGTCGACGGTGTCAATACCATTAATATTTACAACGAAAGCTTGTCCGTCAGCGATTGGTCCGGCAATGACGTTATCCGCATCGAAGGCCAGGCAGGCGACGATATAATCCGCGACTGGGACCTAGCGAGCCACATCGACGGTGGCGCGGACAACGATGACATCTTTGGTGGTGGCGGCGCAGATATCCTGACCGGTGGAGCTGGCAACGACACATTCAGCTATGAAAACACTTCGGACGGGGGCGATACCATCACCGACTTCGTGGGATCAGGCGGCGTAGGCGACGTTCTTGAGTTCGACGGCAACAACTTCGGCATTAGCGACGCAACGGAAGGCGTTGGCTGGGACTTCATCAACGCCGCAGTAGACATGGCCGGAAACAACGGTAGCATCAATCCCTCATTCATCTTCGACACCACCGGCGGTGACGACATCTACGAACTCTACTATGACGCTGACGGCGGAACCGCATCCGGTGCCCCCATCCTCATCGCCATTATGAATGATGCCGATCTCACCGCCGCGGACATCGACGTCCTCGTCTACTAAAAAACTCACACCAAAGACAAAAGCGCCCATCCCCGACAAACCGGGAATGGGCGCTTTTTCTAGCTATTTCCGCGCTGTTACGCATTACCAACAATAATATTCCCGCCACCTCGTTCCGGGGCCATAAAATTCATGTTCACAGTGGATGATTCGTTGAAGATATATGTCGGCTGATCGATGTCGATGAAGTTGATTTCGCGGGCATCGATAATGTTGGTTGTGGAATTATCATTGGTCGTATTCTCGAAATTATTGGTCAGATTAACTTCGTTGGAGTTGTCAGATTCGATCATGCGCGTATCGGAGTATTCGAGGTTCATAGTATGGTTATCCACCAACGTGGTGTCATTGTTCTTCACGAAGTTGGTCACATTCTGGCTTTGGTCCACAAAGTTGAAAGTCGTGGATTGATCGACATCTCGGGACATGTCAAAGTTGTTCTCAGCGTTCTGATTATATTCCACCGCAAAGTTACTGTTCTCCACCAGATTGGTGGTATTCGTATCAATGAAGACATCCTTTGAATTGTCCTGCGTGGTATTATTGAATGTCGTGGACTGATCGACATTGCGCGACATGTCAAAGTTGTTCTCGGAACTCTGATTATACGCAACCGACATCTCACGGTTCTCATTGAGAACAGTTGAATTGTTCTCAACAAAGTTGGTGACCGAGTTATCCTGCGTCGAGTTATTGAACGTCGTGGATTGATCGACTTGCCGCGAATTGTCAGTCTCGTTCGTGTGATTCTCGGTATTAACCTCGTTAAAATTGCGGTTCTCCACAAAACTCACATCATTGTCCGAGGTAAACGACGTCTTGGAATTATCCACCGTCTGGTGGTTCACTTCCATATTGGAATCGACGTTGCTTGAATTGTCAGCCTGATTAACCCTCGTTTCATTATAGGACAACGATGACTGGAACTCACTATTGATGTTGGTTTCGCGGTTCTCGTTCTGCTCATAAGACGAGTTGTCCACCGTATTGAGGTTCGTCTCATTCACCTGGTTCGTGTTGGTGGAATGATCCTCGACCTTGTTCACAGAATTGCTGTTTTGCTGAATCAACTCATGTTCGTTGGAATAGTGAACCTGCGAATTATCGACATCGCTGCGCTGATTCACATTCTCCTGAACATTGCGCTGGGAAGCATCAACATTCTTGACCTCAACGTCCTTGGTTTCATTCGTCACATTGCGGTTTTCATTCAGTGTCGTAGTATTGGTAGACTGCTGACTGTTGTCGACATTCTTCTGCTCGACAAAACCAAAGTCCTGATTGGTGACCTGACTCACCGCACTACTATTGTTGCTGATGTTACTTGAACTCAGGTCATTCGTCCGCGAACTCGAGTTATCCGTGTCGCTCTGATTAATAACCGAATCAGTGCGCATGATGGTCGCATTGGCAGACTGATCAAGATAATTATCCATACTCAGGTTATTTGTGGTCTGAATTGTCAGATCAGTTTGCTGGCTCGAATCCACATCGATATCAGTCGTCAGTGACAGATCGTACTTTCCGCCACCGTTCAAGTCATCGAAGTCCACCTTCGGCACATCTGGAAACTCATATCCCATAGACGTAGGAATCCACGGTGCTTGCGACGTAGACTTTGGCATAAAGCCAGCGGAATGAGTGGAATGATGAAATACATCGGTCGGCTGGGACTGCATACGACCAAACTGCATACCACGTGGTGAGGTCATACGGTTGGCCACAACATGCCCACCAGGAGGAATAGGAACAATGCCAGTCAGGGTCGGCATGGAAAAACCGATCTTGGGTGTCATAGGTACATGGCCCGCCGGAGAGATTGGCATAACGCCGAGGGACGGAGCTATGGGAACACTGCCAGATCTGGTATCTGAACTCGAACCACCGCCACCACCGCCGCCGCCAGTGGAGCCTCCTCCACCGCCGCCACCGCCGCCAGCACTGCCGCCACCGCTTCCGCCGCCGCCGATGGAACCAAGCGTCCCGTCGCCCATTACGACACCAGGCCCGGTGCCGCCACCACCAATAGGTCCAAGAGTTCCGTCACCACCAGAGGTCGTACCACCCGCAGCAACTGTGCCGCCGCCAATAGGCCCCAAAGTACCGTCGCCAGGAGGCGTAAAACCACCGCCAGCGCCGCCAATTGGCCCTAAAGTGCCATTGCCTTCGACACCTCCACCGCCAACATTACTCCCTCCGCCTCCGCCGCCACCGCCAATACCACCACCAGCAGCAGCCATACCAGCACCGCCACCAGCAGCACCACCGCCGCCAGGCGTCATTGGAGCGCCACCACCGGGCGCAGAATAAGGAATACGGGGGAGACTTGTATCGATATTAACACGCGCAGGTGTAGTGTCGATAGGAACAAACCCTGGCTTGCCAATCTCGACACTGCCAGGAGGACCAGCCTTGAATGACCCTGCAGGACCCGCTGTGATTTGCCCAGGAGGTCCGGCCACTATGAAATCGGTAACGGTAGAAGACACTGTCTTACTCCATGTCAAAGCGTACCGTCCATGGCCCGCGCAGAAAGCCCGATCGGGCATTATGACATATAACTAATATACGCCCTAAAAATCTTACGTCAAGTGGTGGATATCGCTCACGCAGGTGAATGATACATAGGGGTGAGATTTGAGGGCCCTTTGGGGAGCCTACCGGCGGTCCCTTCGGGGACCAGAGAACCCTTTGAGAAAAGGGTTCTCTGGACTCTCCTAAACTTTTTGTCTGCCCTGCGGGCAAGGGCGCAGGGACGCAGAGGCTTTGTTCCTGCCGTACCGGTTAACGGTTTGAGCCGAAAGAAGCGGGTCGTACTTTGTCCTTCTTATCGGGACTGTGTGCGCCGCTTTTTTCGGCTCAAACCGTGGGTGAAGTAATAGGAAAGGAGCATGCGGAACTCTTCATTACGTATTAGCCTCAAACGAAAGGAAAAGGGGGAAACTGCACAGCTTATCGCAACCCACCGCACGCGCGACTGCGCT
>JAFLJT010000188.1 GCA_022712855.1 Pseudodesulfovibrio sp.
AAGAAGAATACTACCGGTCGTCTCGAAGTTAAGAAGTACTGTCCCTGGGACAAGAAACACACGCTTCACAAAGAGTCTAAGTAGTTTCGATAGTGCAGGGGTATAGTTCCAACGGCTAGAACGCCGGTCTCCAAAACCGGATGATGGGGGTTCGAATCCCTCTACCCCTGCCATTTAAGTCTTTGATAGCGTGCGTCTCGGAACCTTGTCCAAATAGGATAAGGTTCCGGGGTCCCGCTCAATCATTTGGGAAAAGAAGTTATGGCCAAGAAAAAAGGCAAGAAAGCTGCTGAGAAGCAGGCCGAGCAGACCACCGGTCTCGTAGGAAAAGCCAAAGAGCTCATCGAGTTTTTTGAAGAATCCAAAGTCGAGATCAAAAAGGTAGTCTGGCCGTCCCGCAAGGAAACCATTACTACATGTGTCGCCGTGCTGGTCGTGAGCCTCGTTATCGCCCTCTATCTTGGGGTAGTTGACTTTGCGCTCTCCAAGGCTGTCGAGGCCATACTCTCCTAAGTCCCTTTTACGAGCAAAGGCTGGATCACACAATGGATGCCACAACGGAACAAGCTTCGCCCCGCGGACGATGGTATATCGTTCACACCTACTCCGGTTTCGAGCAGAGAGTTGAACTCACTGTAAGAGAGATGATGCGGACAGGACAGGACAAAGGCCTCATCGAAGAGGTTGTCATGCCCACCGAGAAAATCGTGGAGATGGTCAAAGGCGAGCGTAAGGAATCCACCCGGAAGTTCTATCCGGGTTATCTCATGATCAAGATGATCTTGACTGATGATACCTGGCACCTGATTCAGTCCATCCCGCGTGTTACCGGGTTTGTCGGTGGTAAAAACCGTCCCACCCCCATGCGTGACAGCGAGGCGGAGAATATCCTCAACATGATGGAAAGCCGCCAGGAAAAGCCCCGTCCCAAGTTCAATTTTGAGCGCGGAGACGAGGTCAGGGTCATTGATGGCCCATTCAGCGGATTTAATGGTGTTGTGGAAGAAGTCAATTACGACAAAGGTAAACTTAAGGTCTCCGTTTCCATCTTCGGACGTCAAACTCCTGTAGAGCTTGATTTCGTCCAAGTGGACAAAGGGTAGCCCAAATATACTCGCTTCATCGCGAAATTTCTCATCGAGGAATACAATGGCCAAGAAAGAATTAGGAAAGATCAAACTGCAGATACCTGCAGGCGCTGCTAACCCCTCCCCCCCGGTCGGTCCGGCTCTGGGTCAGCATGGCGTAAATATTATGGAATTCTGCAAGGCTTTCAACGCCAAAACGCAGGACCAAAAGGGACTCATCATCCCTGTCGTCATCACGGTCTACGCAGATCGCTCCTTTGACTTCATCACCAAGACTCCTCCCGCTGCTGTGCTGCTGCTTAAAGCTGCTAAGCTCGAGAAGGGGTCCGGTGAACCGAATAAGGAGAAGGTCGGTAAAGTTTCCAGGGCTCAGGTCAAGGAAATTGCCGAGCTGAAGATGGAAGATTTGAACGCCAATGACATAGAGAATGCTATGCTGCAGATTGAGGGCACCGCCCGCAGCATGGGTATCGAAGTCAAAGGCTAACGAGGAAATATAATAATGCCTAAGCACGGAAAGAATTACCGCAATGCTATCGGTGACCGCGACGTTGTCGCGCGCGTCGATGTCGCAGCGGGAGTCGCAACTGCAGTAGCAGGCGCGTACGCCAAGTTCGACGAGACTGTTGATGTAGCCATCAACCTCGGTGTAGATCCTAAATACTCTGATCAGATGATTCGTGGCGCTGTCAGCCTGCCCAATGGGCTTGGCAAAGACGTGCGCGTTGTTGTCTTCTGCAAACCTGAAAAGGAAGCAGAAGCAATGGAAGCCGGTGCAGATATTGCTGGCTCCGATGAACTGGCAGCAAAAATTCAGGGCGGCTGGCTCGATTTCGACAAGGCTGTTGCCACCCCGGACATGATGGCCGTGGTTGGTAAGATCGGTCGTGTCCTCGGACCCCGTGGCCTGATGCCCAACGCCAAGACTGGCACCGTTACTATGGATGTTGCTAAAGCTGTCACTGAACTCAAGGCCGGTAAGGTCGATTTCAAAGTAGACAAAGCTGGTATCGTTCATGCTCCCATCGGTAAAGTTTCCTTCGGCGCTGAAAAGCTCTGTGAAAATCTTCGGACCTTGTTGTCCACGATTGTTAGCATGAAGCCTTCCAGTGCAAAGGGTACTTACATGCAAGCAGTGGGTATATCCACTACCATGGGACCTGGGATCAAGATTGATCCCGTAACGGTCAAAAAGTTCCTGGACGTTTAATTACATGAACGCCGGATGCCTCTTCCCGGGGGCATCCTGTAGATAATCAGCACGGGAAGTTGAGTCAGAGACGGTAGGTGGGACTGTGTCCCTTAAAATGCCTACTTAGACAACACTTTGACCTGCTTTCCGGGCCCAATGACGAGGAGTGGTGGATGAACAGGCAAGATAAAGCCCAGATCATCGAGCAGCTTAACGAAAAAGTTGCACGGGCAAACATTGCCATCGTCACCGACTTCAATGGACTCAGCGTTGAAGAGCTCACAGAGCTCCGCGCCAAGTGCTTCGAAGCAGGTGTAGACTACCA
Organism: Pseudodesulfovibrio sp.; assembly: GCA_022712855.1. Taxonomy (GTDB): domain Bacteria; phylum Desulfobacterota; class Desulfovibrionia; order Desulfovibrionales; family Desulfovibrionaceae; genus Pseudodesulfovibrio. Next base: position 2,606 of record JAFLJT010000188.1, read on the forward strand.
AGTCGTCAAGAATACCCTGGCCCGGTTGGCTCTCAAGGACACCACACATGGTGACCTGAGCGAACACTTTAAAGAGAACTGCGCCATTGCGCTTGGGTACGACGATCCTGTCGCCCTTGCAAAGGTGCTGGCCGATTTCGACAAGACGAACAAAAAGTTCGCCCTGCGTTTTGGCTCTCTTGAAGGGAAGTTTCTTGATAGCGATGGCGTAAAAGAACTCGCTAAGATGCCCAGCAAGCCTGAGCTTCTGAGTTCTGTACTCGGCACAATGCAAGCCGTACCGCGCAATTTCGTTTGCTTGTTCGCAAACATCGAGCGCAAATTCCTTTATGCTTTGACTGCGATCAAAGATCAGAAGGAAGCAGCGTAAACTAGGTTCAAAGCGAATCAATTTCTTAAGGAGAATTTACAATGGCTGATATTACTAAAGAACAAGTCGTCGATTTCATCGGCGCAATGACAGTACTGGAACTTTCTGCATTCATCAAAGAGCTCGAAGACGTCTTCGGCGTTGAGGCTGCTGCTCCTGCTGCTGCCATGATGATGGCTCCTGCTGCTGGCGGCGACGCTGGTGGTGAAGAAGAGCAGACTGAGTTCGACGTCATGCTGAAAGCTGTTGGCGGCAACAAAATTGCTGTCATTAAAGCTGTTCGCGCAATCACCGGTCTGGGCCTCAAAGAAGCCAAGGGTGTTGTAGACGAAGCTCCTAAAGCAATCAAAGAAGGCGTGTCTAAAGACGAAGCTGACGCAGCTGCTAAGCAGCTCGAAGAGGCTGGCGCCGAAGTTGAAGTTAAGTAATTTCAACTACTTAAGCTATTCATAGCCGAGAGCGCGCGCCCTGAATAAGGGTGCTGCGCTCTTTGCTCTGTATATATTGGTTCAATAGTTTCTCAACTTGGGTGTAAGCAGCGGACTAGAAAAAAACTCGTTTTTTACTAGGCGCACATGAGTCAGACGTGTATGTCTGCTTGTGGTTTACCACCTTTCTCGCAACGGTCTCCCACGTGGTCGTTGTTTCGACAGAGGGCAGTGAGCATTAGTTTGCCCCAGCGCCCTAACCATCAACCACTCAATACATGAGGGTACAATGGGTCATTTCAGAAAAACATTCGGTAGCATCGTCAACACGCTCCCCATCCCGCATCTGCTGGAGCTCCAGGTCGACTCTTACAAGCGTTTCTTGCAAGATGGTACTTTGCCTGCGAGCCGTGGCGATTTTGGTTTAGAGGGCGTTTTCCGGTCCGTTTTTCCCATTGAAGATTTCAACAAAACCGCTAGCCTTGATTTTGTCAGTTATGAAATTGGTGATCCAAAATACGACGTCGCTGAGTGCATTTCCAAGGGCCTGACCCTTGAAGCACCCATCCGTATCACTGTCCGTCTCGTAGTTTTCGACGTGGATGAAGAGACAGGCAATCGCACAATTCGAGATATCAAGGAACAAGACATATACTTCGGGACCATCCCGCTGATGACGCCGAAAGGCACTTACGTCATCAACGGTACCGAACGTGTAATTGTTAACCAGTTGCAGCGTTCCCCCGGTATCATTTTTGAACATGATTCCGGTAAGTCCCACTCAAGCCGTAAAGTACTGTACTCGAGCCGCATCATTCCCATGCGCGGCTCTTGGCTCGACTTCGACTTCGATCACAAAGACATCCTGTATGTCCGTATTGACCGTCGTAGAAAGATGCCGGCCACCATTCTGCTCAAGGCCATGGGCCTTTCTCGCGCCGACATTCTCGAATACTATTACGACACTGAGACCTATAATCTCCTCAAGACCAAAGTGCAGCGCACCGTTGTCGAAGATCAGTACCGCAAGGAAGAGTCTTTCGCCAACATCAAGGTGGGCGACAAGATCGTGGTCAAGAAGGGCGCTCTCATTACGAGAGGCTCATGGCGCAAAATTGTGCGTGGTGAGGTTAAGAACATCGAAGTTGATCCAGAGTCTCTGGTCGGACTGTACCTTGCCGCCGATATGGTGGACAAGAACGGCGAAGTTATCGCCGAAGCAGCTGACGAGCTGACCGCGGAACTCATCGAGCAGATTCGTGAAGCAAAGATCAAGGAATTGAACGTACTGCACACCCGTGGTATGGACGTTTCCGATGCTCTGCGCAACACGCTGCTTCTGGACAAGACCACGGACATGGCGACCGCGCAGATCGAGATCTACCGCCGCCTCCGTCCGAGCTCTCCGCCAACTCCGGAGATCGCGTCCAACTTCTTCGAGAATCTGTTCCGCAGCTCTGACTACTACGATCTGTCCAGCGTTGGTCGCTACAAGCTCAATGGGCGTTTGGATCAGGAAGTGGATCTCAACACCCGCACCCTGAACAACGAAGACATCCTGCTGGCCGTCAAAGAATTGATGCGCCTCATGGATACACACGGACCTGCTGATGATATTGATCATCTCGGCAACCGTCGTGTCCGTCCGGTGGGCGAACTGGTCGAGAACCAGTACCGCATCGGCCTGGTCCGCATGGAACGTGCAATCAAAGAGCGCATGTCCCTGCAGGAGGTAGCGACTCTGATGCCCCATGACCTGATCAACCCCAAGCCGGTTGCTGCCGTGCTGAAAGAGTTCTTCGGAACTTCCCAGCTCAGCCAGTTCATGGATCAGACCAACCCCCTTTCCGAAGTCACGCACAAACGCCGTCTGTCCGCGCTTGGACCCGGTGGCCTGACTCGTGAAAGAGCTGGTTTTGAAGTTCGTGATGTGCACACCTCGCACTACGGACGTATCTGCCCCATTGAAACGCCTGAAGGACCAAACATTGGTCTGATCGTTTCTTTGACCACCTATGCGAAAGTCAACGACTACGGTTTCATTGAGACTCCGTACCGCAAGGTAATAGACAAGCAGACTACAGATGAAATCACCTATATGGACGCTTCCAAGGAAGCCAAGGAAGTTGTGGCCCAGGCCAACGCTCCCCTGGACGCCAACGGCGTCTTTGTTAACCCCCGTGTTAACGCGCGTCTGGCCGGTGATGTTCAGCTGACAGCAGCAGAAGACATCACTTGCATGGACATCAGCCCCAGCCAGACGGTTTCCATCTCGGCTGCACTGATTCCGTTCCTGGAACACGATGATGCCAACCGTGCACTCATGGGTTCCAATATGATGCGTCAGGCCGTCCCGCTCCTGCAGGCTGAACAGCCGCTGGTCGGAACTGGCATGGAAGGCCCGGTCGCTCGCGATTCTGGTGCTTGTGTGCTGGCCGAAGAAGACGGTATTGTCCATTACGTCGATTCCGAACGTGTCATTATGAACTACGAGGGCGACGTCTGCGGTGAATCCGGTGGATCTAAGCACTACGAGTTCCAGAAATGGCACAAGTCCAACCAGAACTCCTGTTTTGGCCAGCGCCCCAAGGTGCAGGTCGGACAGGTGGTCAAGAAGGGCGCTATCCTCGCTGATGGTCCCGGTATCGATGATGGCGAACTCGCACTCGGTAAAAACCTGCTCGTGGCATTCATGCCCTGGTGTGGTTACAACTTCGAGGACTCCATCCTCATCTCCGAACGTATGGTTAAGGAAGACGTGTACACCTCGGTTCACATTGAGGAATTCGAACTCGTCGCCCGTGACACCAAACTCGGACCTGAAGAAGTCACTCGAGATATATCAAACGTCTCCGAAGAGATGCTGCGGAACCTTGATGAATGCGGTATCATCTGCATCGGTGCCCGCATCAAGCCGGACGACATTATGGTCGGTAAAATCACGCCCAAGGGCGAGACACAGCTGACCCCTGAAGAAAAACTGCTTCGTGCCATCTTTGGCGACAAAGCTCGCGACGTAAAGAATACCTCGTTGAAGGTGCCACCGGGAATCTCCGGTACCATCGTTGACGTTAAGGTCTTCAACCGTCGTTCCTCTGACAAGGACGAACGTACCAAGTCCATTGAGGATTACGAGCTGTCTGCCTTCGATGCCAAAGAAGTGAAGCACATTGCTTCCCTTAACGACGCAACCCGTGAGCTTATCTGGGCTGTCGTTGGTGGTGGCAAACTCAAGAAGGATCTGGTCGGATCAAAGAAAACCGTTCTCGGCAAGACAGGCGAAGTCATTGAGCGCGAAGCGCTGGATAACGTCCCCGTCAAAAAGCTGGTCGGTATCTTCGACAAGACACTCAACGACCAGGTTAAACTGCTCGTTGGTGACTACGAGGCTCAGGTCCACTTCATAAAGAATATGTATGACCTCAAGAGAGAGAAAGTCACCGAAGGTGACGATCTGCCTCCGGGTGTCATCAAGATGGTCAAGGTCTATGTCGCCGTTAAGCGTAAGCTTTCCGTAGGTGATAAGATGGCTGGCCGTCACGGTAATAAGGGTGTTGTGTCCTGTATCCTTCCGGAAGAGGACATGCCGTTCTTTGACGATGGTACACCCATGGACATGGTACTTAACCCGCTTGGCGTTCCCTCCCGTATGAATATCGGGCAGGTCATGGAAACCCACTTGGGTATGGCAGGGCGCAAGCTCGGTCAGCAGTTGGCTGAACAGCTTAACAATTCTCGCGAAGAGTTGCGTGAAGCCGCCAAGAAAGTGTTCGATACTGAAGACATGAACGAGTTTATCGATACTCTGTCTGATGACGAACTCGTGACTTGTGTCAAGAAGTCTGCTCGGGGCATCGTTGCTAAGACTCCGGTCTTCGACGGCGCATCCGAGGATGAAATCTGGGGCTGGCTGCAAAAAGCTGGTTGCGCTGATGATGGTAAGTTCATCCTGTACGATGGTCGTACCGGTGAGCCGTTCCACAATCGCGTTACCGTCGGCATCATGTATATCCTCAAGTTGCACCATCTGGTCGATGAGAAGATTCATGCCCGTTCCACTGGTCCTTACTCGCTCGTTACGCAGCAGCCGCTCGGTGGTAAAGCACAGTTCGGTGGTCAGCGTCTCGGTGAGATGGAAGTCTGGGCTCTCGAAGCCTACGGCGCCGCCTATCTTCTGCAGGAATTCCTCACCGTCAAGTCTGACGATGTGCAGGGTCGTGTGAAGATGTACGAGAAAATCGTTAAGGGTGACAACTTCCTGGAAGCCGGCTTGCCGGAATCCTTCAACGTTCTGGTCAAAGAACTCATGTCGCTCGGTCTTGATGTGACCCTGCATTATGAGGACAAAAAGCGTCCTGTTGCTCCCAGCTACAAAGGTGCGCACAAGCCGCTTGTCGACTAACTAGAACTGTTTCAAGGTGAAAAGCCTGGCCGGTCAAACGGCCGGCCAGGCATTATATAACTTTTTACGATAGGGGATATCCATGACGTTGGACGATCTGTTCACCTTACGTGGAGCGCCAAATGCTGCTGCCCAAGGCCGTAACTTGAAGGCTATCCAGATATCCATTGCCGCGCCGGAAACCATTCGCGAATGGTCTTTTGGCGAGGTTAAAAAACCGGAAACCATTAACTACCGTACCTTTAAGCCCGAACGTGATGGCCTTTTTTGTGCCAAAATTTTCGGTCCCGTGAAGGATTACGAGTGTAACTGCGGAAAGTACAAACGCATGAAGCATCGCGGCATTGTCTGCGAGAAATGTGGTGTCGAAGTTATTGCTTCGAAAGTACGTCGCGAGCGCATGGGTCACATTGAGTTGGCCGCGCCAGTTGCACATATATGGTTTCTGAAAACCCTGCCTTCCAAGATCGGTACCCTGCTAGACATTACCATGGCCGATCTCGAGAAGGTGCTGTACTTCGACTCCTTCATTGTTCTTGATCCGGGCGAAACCCCGCTCAAGACGCATCAGGTTGTGTCCGAAGATCAGTACTTCCAGGTCATCGACCACTTCGGCGAAGACGCCCTTGAGGTTGGCATGGGTGCGGAAACAGTCCGTACCATGTTGGAAGCTCTGGACCTGCCGATTCTGCGTGCTGCACTGCGCGAAGAGTCCCAGACCACGCGCTCCCAGACCAAGAAGAAGAAAATCACCAAGCGCCTGAAGATCGTTGAGGCATTCATCGCATCCGGCAACAAGCCCGAGTGGATGGTCATGGAAGTCATTCCCATCATCCCGCCCGAGTTGCGTCCCCTCGTCCCCTTGGACGGCGGCCGTTTTGCCACCTCGGATTTGAACGACCTCTATCGTCGCGTCATCAACCGTAACAACCGTCTCAAGAGATTGTTGGAACTGGGTGCGCCCGAGATCATCATCCGCAACGAAAAACGCATGCTGCAGGAAGCCGTTGACGCATTGTTCGACAACGGTCGCCGTGGCCGCGCTATTACTGGTACTAACGGTCGTCCGCTGAAATCCTTGTCTGATATGATCAAGGGTAAGCAGGGCCGTTTCCGCCAGAACCTTCTGGGTAAACGAGTTGACTACTCTGGCCGTTCGGTCATCGTTGTTGGCCCGAAACTCAAGCTGCACCAGTGTGGCTTGCCCAAGAAGATGGCTCTCGAACTCTTCAAGCCGTTCATTTATTCCGAGCTTGAAAAGCGTGAGATTGCCACCACCATTAAATCCGCAAAGAAAATGGTCGAGCGCGAAGACTTGGTCGTCTGGGATATCCTGGAAGACGTTGTCCGCGAGTACCCGATCATGCTCAACCGCGCACCGACCCTTCACCGATTGGGTATCCAGGCTTTCGAGCCGCTGCTCGTCGAAGGTAAGGCCATCCAGCTGCATCCCCTCGTTTGTTCCGCGTACAACGCTGACTTCGATGGTGATCAGATGGCTGTCCACGTGCCGCTGAGTGTCGAGGCACAGATCGAATGTCGTGTTCTGATGATGTCCACCAACAACATCTTGAGCCCGTCAAACGGTACGCCCATCATTAACCCCTCTCAGGATATCGTCCTTGGTCTGTACTATCTGACCATGGCCCGTTCCTTCGAGAAGGGTGAGGGCATGACCTTCTCCGATTCTCTGGAAGTTATCGGAGCCTATGACCATGGTGTCATCGGTCTGCATGCGCGCATCAATGTCCGTATCAAAGGCAAGATTGAAGAAACGACAACTGGTCGTGTCCTCGTCAGCGAATTGATCCCGGAGAATGTGCCGTTTGACATGGTTAACTGTGTTCTCAACAAGAAAAACATCGCAGCTCTGGTCACCGGAGCTTACCGCTCCGCTGGTACCAAGGCTACGGTCATCCTGTGTGACCGGATCAAGGACCTGGGTTACGAATTCGCAACCCGCGCTGGTGTCACCATCGGCGTTAAGGACCTCAAGATTCCGAGTGCCAAGGCTGGAATGCTCGTTACCGCTAACGATGAAGTTAACGAAATCGAGAACCAGTTCCAGGACGGTATTATTACCAGGACTGAGAAATACAATAAGGTTGTTGACGTTTGGACCAAGGTTACAAACGACGTCTCCAACGAGATGATGCGGGAAATGTCCACTGACATAATTACCGATCCCAAGACCGGTAAGACAGAGGAAAACTCCAGCTTCAACCCGATCTACATGATGGCCACTTCCGGCGCTCGTGGTAACCAGGATCAGATGCGCCAGCTTGCTGGTATGCGTGGTCTGATGGCTAAGCCATCTGGTGAAATCATCGAAACGCCGATCACCGCTTCCTTCCGTGAAGGTCTGTCGGTTCTCCAGTACTTCATCTCCACTCACGGTGCTCGTAAAGGTCTCGCCGATACCGCACTGAAGACAGCTAACTCCGGTTACCTCACCCGTCGTCTTGTTGACGTCGTTCAGGATGTGACCGTTTCCGAGCTGGATTGTGGAACTGTTGATGGTCTGGAACTTGGTCACTACATCAAGGGTGGTGAAATCAAGCAGCGGTTGGCAGAACGTGTCGCCGGTCGAGTCACCATGTTTGACACCTATAATGAAGATTCTGGCGAATTGGTCATTCCGTCCAACACCGTCATTAATACGCATTACGCCAAACTCCTTGATGAGTCCGGCGTCAATACGATTAACATCCGCTCCGGTCTGAGCTGTAAGTCAAAGCAGGGCATTTGTGCCATGTGTTACGGTCGAGATCTGGCTCGCGGTCATCTGGTTAACGTCGGTGAGACGGTCGGTATTATTGCCGCCCAGTCCATCGGTGAGCCAGGAACTCAGTTGACAATGCGTACCTTCCACATTGGTGGCACCGCATCCAAGGAAATTGAGTCTTCCTCCATCGAATCGCAGCACAACGGTCGTGTGGTCACGTCTCGTATGCGTACCGTCGTCAACTCCGAAGGGCACAAAATGGTGCTTGGTAAGAGCTGTCAGGTCAGCATCGTGGACGAGCAGGGCCGTGAACGTGAAAAATACACGTTGCCCATGGGCTCACGCCTGCTGGTCGATGAAGGTATGGATATCAAGAAGGGCGCTCCTCTGGCGGACTGGGATCCGTACATGGAACCGTTCATTGTTGATGTCTCTGGTGCCATTAAGTTCAAAGACATCATTGAAGGCAAGACCGTGCAAGAGGATCGTACCTCCAGGGCTTCCTTCACCATTATGGAATACCGTACAACCAACTTCCGTCCCTCGGTCGGAATCTTGGATGAGTCCGGTACAGCCGTGTATAGACCTGGCACCGAAATCGATGCCAACTTCGCTATGCCCGTAGGCGCCATTATGATGGTTAAGGACGGCGACGTGGTTAAAGCGGGTGATGTTATCGCTCGTAAGCCTCGTGAGTCTTCCAAGACCAAGGATATCGTTGGTGGTCTTCCCCGCGTTGCCGAGCTGTTCGAGGTTCGCAAGCCCAAAGATATGGGCGTTGTTACCTCTATCGACGGCATCGTTACCTTCGGTCCTGAGACCAAGGGTAAACGTAAAGTCATTGTCACTCCCGAAATCGGTGATACCAAGGAATTCCTTATTCCCAAGGGTAAGCACATCACGGTTCAGGAATCTGACTTTGTCGAGTCGGGCGATCTGCTCACCGAAGGCAACCCGGAACTGCATGACATCCTGCGTATTAAGGGCGAGAAATTCCTGGCCCGCTACCTCGTAGATGAAATCCAGGACGTTTACCGCTTCCAGGGCGTTAATATCAACGATAAGCATATCGAGATTATCGTCCGCCAGATGCTCAAGAAGGTAACCATTCTTGATCCCGCTTCCACCAGCTTCCTTATGGGAGAGCAGGTCGACAAGCTGCGGTTCAAGGCTGAGAACAAGAAGGTTATGGAAGAAGCAGGCAAGCCTGCAATCGCCGAGACCTTGGTTCTGGGTATTACCCAGGCTTCCTTGTCCACAGACTCCTTCATCTCTGCCGCGTCCTTCCAGGAGACCACTAAGGTCCTCACCGAAGCGTCGCTCAAGGGTAAGATTGATCATCTGTTGGGTCTTAAAGAGAACGTCATTGTTGGACGTCTGGTGCCTGCTGGTACTGGCTTCCGCAAGTACACGGAATCGAACATCGTTGTGCCTGAACAGGCAGAGCGTCCGGACAAGTTCCTTGAAGAGCTCGAAGAGAACCCGCTTTTGGTTGAAACACCGCAGTAGGGTTGAGATAAATGAAATAAAAAGGGAGAGGCTTTGGCCTCTCCCTTTTTTTTGTTTGAAGATGGGGAAAGGAAAGGAAGGGGAGTTGGGGAGGCTGCCTAAAGGCAGCGATGAAGAATATGAAAGATGATTTTTAGATTACACCATTTGTCGCGCGTCCGCGGTGAAGGCTCAGTGGGGTATCGTTCAATCGTGTTTCGCCTTTACGGCGAGGCGCTTTTTGCCATAAGAGCAGCAAAAAGGGCCCAAAAAGTGCCCTTAAGAACGATAGCTTTTCCGCCGCTATTAGCAGATCAAGAATCTGATCAAAGCAGCGGAGGCTCCACATCAAAGCCTGACGCAAAATGCAAACGAATGCGGCAATCTGGCCACCCAATACTTAGGTGCACAGATCTCAATAGCCGCCTCCACTCCTTTGTCAGCTTATAAGCCTTGCTAATAAGGGCTGGGGTAGGGCGTAGTATGGCAGCTAAAGGACAATATGCTCAGATATATGTAGAAGTGCTGTAGACAGGAGGACACCCATAGGGCCTCCTGTCTACGGATTACTGAAGTTTGTCATTTACGTCGTGTGGCAATCGTTGCTGCAGTAGAAGCAGCCGTTTGATTGTTTGAAATGATCCTGTTTTGCTTTCGCTACTGCTCCGCGGCAATTGGTAAATTCTCCCAAATAGATGCGGTTTTCCGGCAGAGGCATGTGGCTGCATCCTTTGGTGTGAACTTCATGGTCTCCATTGTCTTGTGCGTTTTTGTTAACCCAATACTGTGCCATAGTTGTTTCTCCTTTTTTGATAGGCAAGAGTAACTTATACGTGCCATTGACTATCAAGTTGTGTTACTGACAATTCTGTTGTCCGCTTCTTTATAGCTGAGTTGTATGATTTGTGATTAAATCTGAGAAGGGAATAAATGAAACAAAATCTCCCCACCCGTCACGTATCTATCTGTGAAACTTGGATATTGTTAAAGCAGATTAAAGACTGTATTTCTCGAAAAACGTTTTTAGAATGCCTAGGTGTAGGGCCTTCTCAAGAAAATCGATACTGTCTTCCGCCTACTCATGATGATCATCGTCGTAATCCTATTGATAGAGTGAGGCTTTTGGTTACAGCACTTGCAGCAAAAGATGGGTATGATTTAGCTAACACTTTAGTAAATCATATAGCAGAACCGCTAAGTTGTAGATTGGCACCAATCCGGTCTCCTGTACCAGATAAAAGGGAGCTATTGGATGAATGTATTGACGACTATTGCGCTAAAACTAAACTCGATGAAATGATTCGTGCAGGCGATAGTGTAGAAACTGTAATGCAGCAGGCAGATAGGTGTAAGAGAGAGATTGACGAAACGATCGTATTGTATCGAGAGAAGTCTAAAGATTTAGGACGTTTTTAATACTTTAAGTCCGGTAGTTATAATTCATCTGGTCTTAAACCAAAGTTACAAGAGGTACTCAATTATGAATTGGGACTCAGTTCATATAGGTATTTAATTGTCACTGCATTCTTTCTCCCAACGACCTACACCAGCCCTTATTTGTAGAGCTTAGAAGCTGACCAAGGGGTGAAGGCGGCTTTATTGCCGGTGTACGCAGGGCTGTGGACGGCAATCCACTTGTATTGATTCGCAGGGCGTACCACACTCCGAAGGTGGAGCCTTTGCCGCTTGGATCAGATTCTTAGTGAGTAAATACCAGGCGGCCAAGCTCCCGCTCTTAAGGGCACTTTTTGGGCCCTTTTTGCTGCTCTTTTGGCAAAAAGCGCCTCGCCGTAAGGGCGAAACACGATTAAACGATAACCTGCTGAGCCTTCACCGCGGACGCGCTACGGATGAAGTAATCTAAAACTCTTCTCTCACATTCTTCGTCACTGCCGAAGGTAGCATCCTTCATTTCCGCACCTCTTTCTCCTCTTCCCAATTAGTTCAAAAAAACTTTCCCCAAAAACATATATAATGTAATAGTAAAAAGACTCCGCCAAACCCCTTGACAAGAAGTGAAGATTAGGAGTATTTGCCCCTCTCTTCGCGCGAAATGCGTGGAGTGTCGTATTAACTATTGATTGGAGGATTAATGCCCACCATTAACCAACTCAT
>JAFLJT010000235.1 GCA_022712855.1 Pseudodesulfovibrio sp.
CTGAAAGATTATTTTTACCACATCATTTCCGAGGATATCGAACTCGACGATGAGCATATCAACTACGTCACGACCAAGGGTGGCGAGGACAGGCTCATCTCCTGGAAAAATCGACTCATCAGAAATGAGGGTGGGCTGCCTATTGGTATCCTCAGTTCCGGCACGGACGTCACCGAACAGCGGGCCATGGAAGAAACTCTTGCGGAAAAAGAGTTGTGGCTTCGCAACACTTTTGTAGCGTTGGACGAAGCCGTTTTTATCCTCACGCCGGATAACGTCATTATTGATGCAAACCCGGCTGCAGAAAGCATGTTCCAGATGACCAATCAGGAAATTTGTGACGGCTCAGTGGAACAACTGCATGTGGACAGGGCTCATTACGTCGAATTCGTTGAGATTTCAAAGGCTGCATTTGCCCGGAACGAGACAGCCCAGTTCGAATTTACCTTACGCCGGAGCAACGGGGAACTTTTCCCTTCAGAGCACTCAGTCTCACTCATCAACGGAGATGACGGCAGACCGTTGGGCATTGTCAGTGTTATTCACGACATCAGTCGGCGCAAGGAAGCAGAGCAAGAGCTCAAGCACAGCGAAGAGAAATTTCGCCGCATCTTTGAGTCCATCGAAGAAGGGTACATCGTCAGCGATTTGAATGGTGATATCGAGATGGTCAACCCCGCTACGTGCAAACTGTTGGGGTATGAAGAATCCGAACTGGTGGGCGAGGATTTGGGGATGCTCTATTCGAGACAGGAAGAGCGTACTGGTTTCAAGGCAACCGTCGCCTCCAAGGGATCGGTTCGAGGCTATCACCTGAATGCATCGCGCAAGGACGGCTCCACCATAGTTGTGGAAGCCAATGCCCATTTATTGTTCGACCGGGAGGGCATTCCTGTCGGGATGGAGGGCACGTTCCGGGACATTACGGCCCGTATGGAAGCGGAAAAGATTCTCCGCGAGCGGGAAAAACAATACCGGGCATTTTTCGAAAACAACCACGCCATCATGCTGCTGGTGGACCCCAAGACCGACGTGATTGTGGATGCCAACCCGGCGGCGGCAAATTTCTACGGATATTCAGTGGAAGAAATGCGCGTCATGCGCATGTCACAAATCACTGCGCAATCCGAGGAAGATATCTACAAGGAGATGTTCAAGGCCCGCGATGAAAACAGGGTCTACTTCATCTTCGAGCACCTGCTGGCAAGCGGTGAGATTCGCGACGTCGAAGTCTACTCAGGCCCCATCATGGTTCAGGGAACCCAGCTTCTTTATTCCGTGATTCACGATGTGACGGAACGTATCCGCATGGAAAAAGACATGAAGCACATGGCGACAACGGATGCGCTCACCGGGGCATCCAACCGCCATCAGTTTTTCCAGCTTTCCAGCCAGGAGCTCAAGCGCTCCCAGCGTTATGGACATGACCTTTGTGTTCTTATGCTCGACATAGATTATTTCAAGTCCATCAATGATAGCTACGGGCATCAGACAGGTGACGTGGTGCTCAGAGCGCTCACAGTTCTTGCCAAGACAACCCTGCGCGAAACCGATCTCTTTGGACGTCTCGGCGGCGAAGAGTTCGCGGCCATTCTGCCAGAAACAGACATGGAAGCCGGACTTCTTGTGGCTGAGCGACTCCGCGTGGAACTTGCCAAGCTCACGGTGCAGGCCAAAGACAACGATGTGACGTTCACCGTCTCTATCGGCGTTGCTCTGGCGTCTGAAAAGGACGTGGCCATCGAGGATGCTATTAATCGCGCAGATGAGGCTCTGTACAAGGCCAAGCGCACGGGCCGTAATCGGGTGGAGAAGAATTAAGGCTCCATCCTCAACGCCGTTCCTTTTCCTTTTTTGCTGACTCGCCAGTCAATCTGTACTCGTTTTTCCCGTATCCTCGCCCCTGAGAATCCTTCTCACAAGGCGGTTTTTCCTTGAAAAAACCTTGACGTTTTCCGATGGGTTTGGAATATGACTGTAGGTTATACGTGATGTTTTTCACAATTTATTCAAGCAGGGCTTGCAAAATTGGAAATTCCCCGAATCCATGGGTTGGGGGAACTCTGCAATTTTGTCAGCTTTTACGAGAAGATAATGACATTTGAATCCGTGCTTGCCGAGCGCAAGACTGAGCTGTCAGAGAAATGGGCTGACCTGGTTCTCCAGACTTATCCCAAGGAAACCCAGAAAATCTGGGGTCGACAGAAGGATCGTTTTCAGAATCCAGTCGGGGCGGCCATCATCGATGCCACCCGGGATCTCATGGATTTGATCATTGATTGGACGGATGCCGAGAAGATTGCACAGGGGCTTGATACGCTTATCCGTATCCGTTCCGTGCAGGACTTCACGCCTTCCCAGGCCATCAGCTTCGTCTTCCTGTTGAAGAAACTCCTTCGGGATGAGTTCTTCAAGAACATGAAGGCGGATGGCACACTCGATGACCTGCTTCGGTTTGAGGCAAAAATAGACAATATGGCCCTGATGTCTTTTGACATCTATTCCAAGGGTCGTGAACAAATTTTCCGGTTGCGTGTAGACGAAGTCAAACGCGCACAGAGCCAGTTGCTCAAGAGAGCCGGAATGATTGCGGACGTTACGACCGATTCGTCGGTCGATTAAGGACGCGCCTCGGGGGCGAGGTTGGGTTGGAGAGTAGGGCTTTTTTTCGTGTTGGGACCAGGGGGCA
>JAFLJT010000366.1 GCA_022712855.1 Pseudodesulfovibrio sp.
CTGGCTCAACACCCCAACACGACTCATGGAGGCCAGTGGCACCAGCGGCATGAAGGCAGCGGTTAACGGCGTACCCAACTGCTCCATCCTCGATGGTTGGTGGGATGAAGCCTTTGACGGCAAAAACGGCTGGGCTGTGGGAAGCGGGTTGGTCTATGAGAACCAGATCAATCAGGACATCGTTGACGCTGACAACCTCTATGCCACCCTTGAGACAGAAGTCGTCCCCGAATTCTACGACCGAAGCAGCGACGGAGTACCGCACGCCTGGATACGCCGCATGAAGGAATCAATGAAGACGGCCTTCCGGCAATACGGCACTCACAGGATGGTCCAGGACTACATCAGCAACATGTATCTGCCTGCCATTCAGCTAGCGACTCAGCACACCAAGGATAAGTATGCCTTGCCACAGGAAATCGGAGAATGGCGCAAACGCATTCCCGGCCGTTTCTCCACGGTCACCATCAAGGAAGTCCAAGTAGAGGGCATCCACGGCGATGTCTTCAAGCTGGGCAACCAACTGACCGTCAAAGCCATGGTGGACAAGGGGCAACTCCAAGCCAAAGAGATCCTCGCCGAACTGGTTGCGACCACTTCCAACGAGGAGGTCCTCATTGACTGCATTCCGATGAGCCTAAAGGAAACTGAAGGCAACACACTGGAGTTTCGTGCGAAATACACTCCCAACATCTCAGGTCCGATCCGATATGGCGTCAGAGTGATCCCGGTTCATTCCGGGCTTGCAAACAAATACGAGACTCGGTTGATACGATGGAGTTGATCATGATGCACATTGCGCATGTCCCAAATATTCTCAAACCCAATCCGTAGCTCCAGAGGAGCTTCGGCTGTACGCAAAGTGTACGCAAAAGTGCGTACAAAAGTCGGTAGTTTTAGGTAGTTTTCGGCAGTTTCTAAAAGATACTATCGCATCACTACATATTGAAATCTACGTAATTATAACAAGATAGAGTCTCATTTCAGAATTAACGCCTTCTTATTCGTAATCAGTAGGTCGTCGGTTCAATTCCGATTCTTGGCTCCAGGAAAGTTAAAGCCCCACAGTGAGTTATATCACTGTGGGGCTTTTCTATTTGTGAACACATGCGTCAAAAACAAGGACAAAAGTGCGTACACTTTAGCTCTGCCACTTATGATTTCAACTAGTTAGACCACTTCCCCTACTGATTCCAGATCAGTAGGTGGCGACTGTCAGTCGAGGGACAACGCCAAAAGCCTTTCTGATTCCTCCCCCCAGCCGAGAAACGTAATTGATAGAGCCTTTGCGCGCTAATTCATCCTAGGTTGAGGCTCTAGCCATCAAATTATTTGTATGATCCTGCATCCATCTCAAGGCGTTTAAGTATCTTTTGCAGAGCAACCCGGGACAAACCGCTTTGTCTGGCCGCTTCAGAAACATTGCCTTTTGCCTTGGTCAATAATTCCTCGATGTAAGCGCGGGTAAAGTCGTCAATGACCTTATCCTTTGCATCCTTGTATGGAGACAGGCCCCGCTTTTCTCCGCTCGCTCCATCGAGGCCTTCGACTAGGCGGATGTGAGCCAACTCCAACGACTCCCCTGATGAAAACACTGCCAACCGCCTGATGAAGTTCTGTAGTTCTCGAACATTTCCCGGCCAGCTTTTGGTTGTCAGGTAAGCCACTGCTTCGGGTGACATGACCTTGGGTTTGACCTTCATCTCTTCACAGGATGTTGCCAGGAAATGGCGGGCAAGGATGGCGACATCCTCACTACGTTCCCGGAGCGCCGGGACAGTCAAGCTGAGAACATTGAGCCTGTAATACAGATCTTCCCGAAAGCTGTTGTCCTTGATCTTATCTTCAAGAGGCTGGTTGGTGGAAGCGAGAATACGGACATCTACGGGTATAGGCTTGTTTGCTCCCACCGGGCGGACCTCGCCTTCTTGCAATGCGCGAAGCAGCTTGGTCTGGATGCCGGGAGAGATGTCGCCGATCTCATCCAACAGGAGTGTCCCGCCGTTGGCAGAGATGAAGATGCCTTTGCGGTCGCGATCCGCACCGGTGAAGGCACCCTTGACGTGACCAAACAATTCGCTCTCAAGCAGTTGGTCCGGGATGGCCGGGCAATTGACCGTGATCAGAGGCTTCTTTCGACGCCCGCTCAGTTGGTGGATGGTCCGGGCGACCAGTTCCTTGCCGGTGCCGGATTCGCCGCGAATAAGCACCGTATAATCGGACTCGGCCACGGCTGCCGCACCATCCTTGAGACGACGGATGGCAAGGCTGTCACCAACCAATTCATTGGGACCATTCGTACGAGCCAACAAGTTCTGAAGGCGTGCGTTCTCGCCAAGAAGACGGCTGCGCTCTAGTCCTCGTTCAACCACGAGGAACAGGTTTTCCGGTTCCACCGGCTTTGTCAGAAAATCATATGCCCCAATCTTGAGTGCATCCACCGCAGTTTCAACGGTCCCGTAGGCCGTGAGCATAACCACACTGAGGTCCGGGTGCGCTCCCTTGGCCTGACGAAGCAGATCGACACCGTCCATGCCAGGCATGTTCAGATCGGTCAGCATCAGGCCGAACGGCTCTTTTTCGAGAAGAGCAAGGGCCTCGGCTCCTGAGTGGACTGCGACAATACGCTCATCCGGATGTTTACGACCGAGAAGTCGGGCCAATCCGGTTGCGAAATCCTTCTCGTCATCGACAAGCAGTATACCTACAGAAACTGTCATATTCTGTCCTTCACTGTGGGGTGATCAATGGGTAGGTGCACGGAAAAGACAGCTCCTCCGTCATTTTCAATATCGATGGCGCCACCCATATCCTGGAGCAATCCGTAGACAACGGCCAGGCCCAATCCTGTTCCCTTACCCACTTCCTTGGTGGAAAAGAACGGGTCGAACAAACTCTTAATATCTTCCTCCGGTATGCCGGGACCGTTGTCCGACACACGGATGACGATCATATTGGGAACAGTGTCCTTCATGGCTTCCACTGTAATCCGCCCGGAACCAGAAGCGACTGCATCAAGTGCGTTCTTAAGCAGATTGGCGAGAATTTGCTCCACCGCCTGCTCGTTGGCAGTGATATGCGGTAGGGATTCATCCACAGCAGGACGCACTGCGATACCTTTTTTCTCTGCCTGGACACGGAAGACATTGGTGGCATCAGTCACGACCTTACCAATATCCAGACTGACAGGCTCTACCTGCTTGGGGCGAGCAAAGTTCAGGAGATCCTGCAAGACGTTCTGCGCCTGGGATGCATGTTTGAGAATGACCTCGGCATCGGGCTTGATCTCGTGCCCGACCTCGGCTCCCTTGAGCAGTTCGGCATAGCATTTGATGACCCCAAGTGGGTTGTTCATCTCATGAGCCAGGCCAGCTGCCAACTGACCTACAGTGGCGAGCTTTTCGCTTTGCTGCACAGTATTGAGCATCTGCTTTTCCTGAGTCACATCACGGACATAAACAACGCCACGGCCTGCCTGGGCAGCCCCTTCAGCCACCGGGAAGACGTTGATGGCAAAGAAGCGACCATCTTCGGTTTCAACCTCGCGGGACATGGTTTCGCCCCATTCCAGAGCAAGCTGGAGCGGACAGTTTTCAAAGACTCCACCCGACCTGAACAAGGCAGCGCACGCACTATCTGAAAGCGATCCGCCAAATGAACTGGAGAGAGCACGGGCGGCCTCGTTGGCAAGGACAACACCGCAGGTTCCGTCCATGAGGAGCAGCGGGTCGCCGATCCCTTCAACAATGGCTTGAAGCATATCCTTTTGCCTGAGCAGGTTGTGCAAGGCGGCCAGATTCTCCATGGCTATACCAAGCTGCTGACCGAGAGCGCGAAGGACGTTTCGATCCTGGCCTGTAATTCTAGCTCCCTTGTCCCAGGTTAAACAAAGGATACCCTCCGACGAAGTATTGGATGCACCAACGGGGATGTATGCCTTATTCGGTTCATAGTACGGCTTGACCTCAACAAGAATGTCTTTCCAGTTAGGTGGAAGCTCCGGTTTATTGTCCCCTTCCGGCCAAGTATAGAACGTCTGTGATGCGAGCATACAGACAAATCCGACCTTCCTGGATTTGAAACGTTCAGCAATGAGCGGCAAGGAATAGCGCCACATTTCACGGCGTGAATTACTATTATTGAGGCCATCAAGAAGCTGGACGAACAGTCCGACATCAGCGCGGCGTTCCTCTGCCTCCAGCTTCAATTCGCCGGTACGGACCTCGACCATCTGCTCGAGATTCTCAGAATGCTGGCGAAGTTGGTAATTAACTTCATGGAGATGATCACCAAGCTCTTCAAGGCCCTGCACGACCTCTTCGATTTCATCTTCATGGTCCAATTTTTCTATGAGACCGAGGTCCGCTTCTTCCTGAAAGAGTGTCCGGAACTTGTTCGTCAGCCGACGAAGGTTGTGCATGATGAGTCGGTTGAAGAACATCTGGACCATGGCAAAAAAGATAAGCATCCCGCCACCGTAAAGGGCTGCGTAGCCCATTGTGGCTTCACGAATCTTGCCCACGGCACCTTCCACCGGCACCCCGACCAGGACCAACCCGTCTATGCCATCAAGATCATGGCCGAACCCACGGTCTGCACCATATCGCTCCAGCAGAACCGGTGGGGAATCCTGGGGCACACCATGACAGCCAAGGCAGGACGCCTTGAAAACCACAGGCCGGGCCTTGACAAAATATTCCTCTCCTCCGACCTTGCGATATCCTTCCCAGGACGATTGTCCGGGGTGACTTCTGAAATATTTGAGTAACTCCAACTCTTCCTTGTTGATCTCGAAAAGCGGATTCCGTGAGTTCTCTGCCACACGCCGGTAGTGATAGTCAGAATGCGTCAAATCGAGGCGATCCATGATCGCGCGGGAAATATATGAAGACGACATGGCCTCAATAAGGAACTCATCCTCAGGCAAAGTCTCATACATTTTAGGTCTGAGTATTTCTCGTACATAGCCCTGCACGCTGGTCACCTGACTCAAGACAAGATCTGCTTTATCTTTCACCTGCGAATCCAGCAACGAACTCAGATGGAAGTAGAGACTTGAAGCAAAAAAGACACCCAGCAGTAGGACAATGGCTCCAAGACCAAGCAAAAACTTGGCCTGAAGATTTTTCGGTCCGAAATCACCCATATATTTCTCCGGGAATTCACACTCATTTCTATAGTATATGCCATGCCCCCAAACACCGGCGGCATGCCCTTGAAGAATAGCGCACTTTTTCAGTTTTTAACAACCCGATGATAACTCGTAAGAAAAGTGCAAACCAAAGGTTGCTAACTGCTAACTCAAGTTATCACATTGGGCCAAATCAATTTCAATCGTATCCTGTTATATCAGCATGTTATACAACTTTTTCACTTTGGCACGCACCTTGCCTAAGGGAGGCTAACTGACCACGATTAAAAACCCAAAGGAGAGGTTTGGTATGGCTAAAGTTAACGTCGGACGCCCCGACAACACCCCTGTATGGATCATCGGTGGAATCCTGATGATATACGGTCTTCTCGTTTCTACGGGAGCACTGACCGGAATGCTCACAACACTGAAAGTCCATAAAGCTATGGATCTCATGCAGACCATGAGCTTTATTGGTGGCGGACTCGCCCTCGGCACCGCAATGCTTCGCAAGGTGCGCTGGAACAAACCCATGACGAATCTTGATACGTTCGTCCTGGAGACCATCCCCGGAATCCTGTTCATCGTCGTCCTGGCCATGAGCATCCGCTGGTTCGCGGAGCCCATGGTCAAGATGATGAGCTCCGCTCTCGTCCCGCTGCTGGGCTTCAAGCTCTACAAGGTCATGAACCTGAACTACGTTGTTCTCGGCATTGTTGTTGGTATCATCATCACCAACAGCTGGGGCATCCCCAAATTTGCCGCTTCCGGCGTCAAGACCGCTCGCTTCGTCCTGAAAATGGGCGTCATCCTGCTCGGTGCACGTTACTCCTTTGCCGAGCTGGCAAAGCTGGGTATGGTCTCCGTCTGGCTGATCGGTTTCTTCGTTCTGGGCACCGTCTTTTTCGTGCTCTTCCTCGGTAAAGTTTTCAAACAACCCAAGTCCATGACCGGCGTTCTCGCTGCAGGCATGGGTGTCTGCGGTGTCTCCGCCACTGTCGCGTGTGCTCCGGTCGTCAAGGCCAAAAGCTCCGAAATGGCATACACCATCGGTACCATCCTCGGCTTCGGTATCCTCTGCATGTTCGCTTTCCCGACCATCGGCAAGCTTGCTGGCATGAATGCCACCCAGTTCGGCGCATGGGCCGGTACCGGTATCCTGAACTCCGCTCAGGTTGCTGCTGCATGTCTCGCGTTCAACGCTGTTGACATCAAAACCCTGAAAGTCGGTGAGATCTTCAACATCACCCGCGTGCTGTTCCTGCCCGTCATCGTCCTGGTTCTCGCAACCTGGTTCGGCAAGCAGTCCGGCCAGAAGCTGAGCTTCAAGGAAGTTGTCATCGACAAATTCCCCATCTTCATCATCGGCTTCCTGATCCTGTTCTTCATGTCCTCGATGGGCGTATTCTCCCCCGCAGGCCACTACAAGGGCAAGTACCTCGACTTCAGCTACAATGAGCGCACCGAAGTCTCCCCCGAGGAACACACCATTCTTGAGGACGCCCTCAAGACCGGAATCACAGGCCTCAGCGCCGATGAGCAGGCAGCATTCGCCAACCTCGTCGAACAGCGCCAGATTGCAGGTAACTTTGCAGAACGCGCCGACAAAGAAGCATATGACACCACAGCCCGCCATCGTATGGAAAGCCTGGAGTCCATGATCGCTCGCGCCAAAGGTGGAGCTTTGACTTTGTCCAAGGACGTCAAGTCCGCCGTCAAGCACGCCGTCAAGCAGGTCCACAAGAAGTCCAAGACTGTTGTGACCCTGACTGACGCCATGATCTGGTTCTTCGCTTACGGCCTCATCGGCCTGGGCATGCAGATCACCAAGAAGTCCCTGGTTCAGGCTGGCGGTTGGCCGCTGATCATGGGTGGCATCTCCGGTGTGACCAAGGCGACCTTGTCCTTCATCGTAGTCATGTACTTCGTCAAAGACGTTGTCCTTCACTAATCAGGAGTAATATAATGGCACAATCCGATACCAAAAACGACGTAAAGCAGCCTGAAAAGGCTGACAACGAAGAACGCGCTCTGTCCGTCTTCGCTTCCGAAAAGAATGAAGACCTGACTGCGCTGGGCATGGTCATGGTCGTCACCCTCCTGGTCCTGCTGTTCACCAAATGGCTCTAGACCAAACGAACTAAACCTCACCGTATGCGGAGGGGGCTTCGGCTCCCTCCACTACGGAGAAAAACTAGAAGACAATACCATGAAGCATATTCTACTCGCCACACACGGAACGCCCGGAGCACGCAAGGCCGAAGTCCTCGCACGCCAGTGGGCTGAAATGTACGACGCAAAGGTGACAGTCCTCTCCATCATCAACGAAGCATGGGGTGACATGACCTGCGATGATTGGCTCAACACCTCGACAACCCGCAACAACTTCGCTTCCTATGTATCCAGTGAGATCGCCAATGAGATCCAGGCTGTATGGGACCGATTACGCGAGGATTTCGCCGGTGTTGATATCGAATTTCTCAGCAAAAGCGGCAAGCTCGACAACGCGCTGGCCGAAGCAGCTGAGAAGATTGACGCCGACGTGGCGATTATGGGTGCCTGGCAGAAAGTTCAGGCTCCCGGCTTCAGGGATCGATTCGAAAACAAGCGTCTGCATCCGCAGATGCCATGCCCTCTGGTGGTGGCCCCATGACATATGCATCCGAGACCATAGATCGTAGAGACCGCGCTCAGGCGCCTGTTGAAGAACTGCCCAGACCGAACGTCTGGATGGACACCAACCTGCCGTGGAACCTCTTCTTCTGGAAGAAGCTCACCAGCAAAACTTTGATGCGGCTCAACCCGCATTGGGATATCGCAAAGGCAAAAGACGGAGTCTACCCTGTCGAGGACGTCCTTGTGGAAACGGAATTCAACACGGCTCCCATCCTCGAATTCGACGGTGCAACCTTCAAGGCCATCTTCCCGGAGATCGGACTGACCATATCGGCTCGCGCCTGTGAATCAGGTGAGAACACCTCCGTATCCTTCGACATTTCCCCGGGAAAAGGCAGTTCGTTCACTTCCGAGGACGCCGGTCGCACCATGCAGTATTGGTTGCCCAGCCTGCGCGAATACTACCGCTTGCACGAGTCCAATTCCATCAAGCACCGCGCATGGCGCTTCTTCATGGACAAAGTCATGCTGACCATGAACCCCACCCAACGCAGGATCAGCGGATTCATGTTCAAGCTCACCGTGCTCGAATGTTTGTTCATCGTCATTCTCGGCGTCGGCTGGTACTACTACGGAGGCTAGGAGACACTATGTTCAAGAATATGTTTCGACACTTTTTCGTGGGATTCGGCGCCATGCTCTACCTTGGAGCCTGCCCCCTGTTCCTCTATCAATACCTGGGTCTGATAAACGACTGGCCCTACGTATTTCTTAGCGTCATTTACGACGCTTCCAGCGACTGGTGGCTGGATATAAACTGGTACTCCCCTGTTATATGGTCAATGCTCCTCCTAACCGCCTTGACATCAATCGCATATGCTGCCTGCAAACGGCATGATCGCGGTGAGTACCGAGACCCCGACGTCCAAAGCCAACCCGGATTCTAAAAGGACTCCCAGGGTCTTCCTTGCCCCAAGGCCCAGGGAGGAATATTTCTTTTGTCAAGAAACCACCCTGAGGTTGGCACTCCGGGAAAGTTACGGTATCTTCCTCCCGAAGTAGTGTAACTTTACCGGAGTTGCCATCCTCGCCCCCCCCCCCTTCTTCTCTCTTTCCGACTCCGGTTACCTATGGAGATGGATATGTGGAGTGCCCTGGAAAATATTGCTCTTCGAGAAAGCCTACCAAAACCGTTGAAAGCAGGGGAATCCGTCCATGACATCCTCATTGCCGGACAGCTCAACCGTGGCCGCCATAATCTCCATCACTTGGGTCGAAGACGCTCAGAGCCCTACTTGCTCAAACAATTCTACAGTCTGGATACCAACGCGTTTTTACGATGGCAGAATGAAGCCCGATTCATTCCCCTGCAACAGGAGCCAGGTTTCCTTTGGCCCAGCGAGGAATGGCGCGGCGGATTGATCGCACCATTTTCAGGCGATGTATCCCTTGATTCATGGCTCGAAGATGACGACCACTCCCCGGAGGAGCGGTTATCAATCGCGTCTCTTATCGCCCGGCGGATAGCCCGGCTCCACGCTTCAGACATTGCCCACCGGGGGCTGTCTCCGTCCTGTATCCGTATCGGGGAGCGGGGAATCTCCATCGGTGATTTCGGATATGCCCGATGTGATGAATGGGATGATCTCTGGGCCGATTCCATACTGTCCGCCACCGACAAGACATGTGCGTCTCCAGAGTCATTACGTGGTGAAGATAGCGGATACAACGAAGACGTCTATGCCTTTGGCGCAATTCTCCACTTACTGCTTTCGGGCAGAACCGCTTTCGGCGCAATCAAAATGGTGCTGCGTCCCATATTCCCGGAACACATCCCCGCAGACAGGCTCCCACAGGATATGGGAATCCCCGAAGCCGTGCGAGAACTGACGTCCGCCTGTCTTTCGCCATCCCCGTCGCAAAGGCCTTCCATGGACCAAGCTGCCTTTATTCTGGGCCGATTTTCCGAGGGTGAGGCACTCTCCTCACGTCCTATCTCTGTCCCCATTGACGATGCATCTATGGCAGATAAAAAAAAGATCATGGTGTTCATCAAAGGTGACAACCGGGCTATCCCCCTGTTCGATATGGTGCTTCGGATGGCAAGTGAGGAGCCCGCAATATTTCTCTTCGTCGGACTGATCCCGAACAACCTGCCAAGCGGTCATGCCGAGCGGTTCAAGAGCAGCCTGTTCAAGAAGTTGGGACAAGGGCTCATGCGATGCCGGGCAGCAGAGCTACCATGGAGTTTGCGGGTATTTGAGAATACCGACCCAGAAAGGACGGCGATAGAATTGGCCCGACAATATCAGCCTGACCGACTTTTCTTGGGGGAGTCTAAAAAACCTCATAAAATCGGAGCCATCCGTCGCGGATTCCAGGCGAGTTTGGCCCCACTTGAAATACACATTGAGCTCACCTACTAGGAGTGAGGATCCTACCCTTGCTGTCCGCAAAGTGTACGCAAAAGTGCGTACAAAAGTCGGTAGTTCTAGGTAGTTTTCAGCAATTTCTAAAAGATACCGTAGTATCATGACCTGTTGAAATCTAAGTAATTTTAGGTAGATAAGGTTTCTTTTTGAAAACGACACCTTCTTATTCGTAATCAGTAGGTCGTCGGTTCAATTCCGATTCTTGGCTCCAGGAAAGTTAAAGCCTCACAGTGAGTTATGTCACTATGAGGCTTTTTACTGTGCTCTCCAATAGCGTAAGGAGCAGCAAAAATGTGCGGACAATTTGCGTACACTTGCCATCTGGAGCTTATGATATCAGCCAGTTATCACCTTGCGCCAACTGATTCCAAATCAGCAGACTGCACCCTTTTGCATGGCTGACCCCGAAGAAAGCCGGAAACTCGCATGACGCTCTGGCCCTAAAATGGGGAGACCTCCAAACCCTAATTCGTGCCCCCTAATTCTGGCCCTAAAAAGGGGGACTTTACACCTGTTGTGCAGTTTAAAAAATGAATGAGTATGGCAACGGCCACATTCGACCTTTGACGAGAATCGTCTAATGGATATATAGTTGAACTCTCTCATTCCCAGAGGGCTACCTCCCTGAAATTGGAAGCCAGCTGGAAGCGCAGGGTAAAACGGTAGATTATATCCGATACCAGAAGGGAATGCGTACTTTTTTTGTCTGACAATACGGAGAGATGATGAAAAAACTTATTGTGGCGATCATTTTTCTTTTTTTACCAGCATGTGCGGCAGTTCATTACTCTACCCTTCCAAAATCCGACCCCCTTCCGATTGATGGGGAATGGGAAAGTGCTGGCAGGGTTTACACGTCTGGGGAGGTAGTGGACAAACTGGCGTATGACTTCACGTTGATCATACGTGAAGGCATTGTTTATACGGAAAAGACTAACCATCCTATCCTTTCTCCTGGGGATTCTTGGTATAAGGATGTAAAGCGTTCTGGACCTAATGAATATGTAGCTAAGCCAGCGTATCCTTTCGGGGCCGACATTATTAATATAAAACTTTTTTCAAAAGATTTGATTCATATCAACAATCATCCTGCTAATCCTTGGAGTGATGTATATCGCCGGAAATCGCTCGATAATCCCGCTCTTTTTTTTGCTGAGCATTATCCAGAAGCAGCTCCAGTGGTTGCTACAGCAATCCCCTCCAGTTCCTCTCAGTTGCAACCGGTGAATATGTTTTTCTCGGATGAACGCCATGCCCTTGTCATCGGCAATGGTTCGTATGCCACAAGTCCTCTTCCTAATCCTACCCGCGATGCCAATGCCGTTTCAGCCTCACTTCGTCGTCTTGGATTCACCGTCATCCACAAGAACAATGTGAGCCTTCAAGATATGGAACGTGCCATGGATCAGTTCTACGCAAGTCTCGGCAAAGGAAGTGTTGGACTCTTCTATTATGCAGGGCACGGCGTGCAGGTCGATGGACGCAACTATCTCGTCCCTACGGACGCTTCCATCAACTCCGAATCCGATATCAAGTACGAATGCATGGATGCAGGACGCATTCTCGGCAAAATGGAAGATGCGAAGAATACCATTAATATAGTTATCCTTGATGCCTGTCGTAACAATCCGTTCGCCGGAAGTTACCGATCCGCCAGCAGAGGCCTTGCACGCATGGACGCTCCAACGGGCTCCATCGTGGCGTACTCCACTGCCCCAGGAAAGGTCGCATCAGATGGGACAGGGAAAAATGGTGTGTATACTAAGCATCTCTTGCAGCATATGGCGACTCCCGGTTTGAATATAAATGATATATTTATCCGAACACGTATGGGCGTTATCCAAGAAACGAGTGGACAGCAGGTGCCATGGGAATCCTCTTCTCTTACCGGATATTTCTATTTTGCAGGTCAACAAAATGAGATAAAAAATACCGACTAGTCATTGAAATCATCACACGAACAACCCATACTATGATAGGAGTCTAATAAGCCTCCCCCTTCGTTACGCGGGGAGAAAATACAGAATAGGACCTTTTTTGAGGAGGTCAATATGTTTGTTTTCAACAAAAGGATAGCCCTGAGCCTGATCTGTTTGCTCTTTCTGACGGGGTGTTTAACGTCTACCCTCAAGGAAACATATGTCTCATCACAATACGACATAACGACGCCGGGTGAGGCGACGATTTTCATTGAGAAATCCACGACAACGCCCGAGTATCAGAACAAAGTCAGCACTGAAGCCATGACAAACAGTGTCGCTTTGGCATTTCAGAGAATGGGGGCAAGAATTGTCGATTCGAAGCAAGAAGCGGACTATTTCGTCCAATCGACAATCACCCAACTGGCAGACCTTTTCGACAATGTCGTCTACATACAACTCAACATCAAGGCGGCCGTCGATGACACGGTCGTCTATTCGGGTAAGTACGGTGGCATAGATTTTACCCAACCCGCATCCATGAATAGAATCTCGGTAGGGGTCAAAGAAGCAAGCCCTGAGATATATGCTTCGATAAACAAGCACTACGATGAGACTGGCGGCCGGTTGGGCACGCTTCCACCCGTTGAGACGGCCTACGTATTGGAAAGGGTCAAGAAACCCACCACGGAGCCGACCAGTAATCTCGGCAACCGCTACGCATTGGTTATTGGCAACAGTTCATACAAAGACGCCCGGTTGAAGAATCCGGTCAATGACGCCCGCGATATCGTCGCATCCCTCCGACGGTTAGGCTTCACCGTTATCCAAAAAAACGATGCCAACCTTCGCCAGATGGAAGAGGCCATGAACACGTTTTACACCAGCCTCAGACAAGGTGGTGTTGGGCTATTCTACTTCGCCGGGCACGGTGTCCAAGTGAAGGGCAGGAACTATCTCATCCCTACCGATGCCAACATTAATTCGGAATCAGATGTCAAATTCGAGTCCATGGACGCAGGCCGAATCCTTGGGAAGATGGAAGACGCAGGGAACGCACTGAACATAATCATTCTCGACGCATGCAGGAATAATCCGTTTGCCAGGAGTTTCCGTTCGGCGACGAGTGGACTGGCACGTATGGATGCGCCGACAGGTTCCATCGTGGCATACGCCACTGCCCCTGGTTCGGTCGCTGAGGACGGCACAGGACGAAATGGCGTGTACACAAAACACTTACTTCAAAACATGATGACGCCGGACCTCGATCTCAACGACATATTCTTCTACACGAGAAGGGGTGTGATCCAGGAAACCGAAGGCAGACAGGTGCCTTGGGAATCATCCTCACTAGTGGAACGATTTTATTTCATCGAGGAGCAGCCTGGAGAACGGTGATTTCAATACCATTTCGACGAGAAAGAGAGAACTTTATCGCTGTGAAATGAGGGGAACACCCGCTGTTTTATTGATAAAAAAGACACCAAGGGGGAATATGTTTTTCTTCCAAAAAAAACCGACCGCAAGCTTGCTCTTACAATTCGCGTTTATGACCCTCTTTCTCGCTGGCTGTGTCACCACCTACAAAATATCTATCGATCCACAATTGCCCGCAACGCAATTGGAATCAGGCCAGGGCCAAACTGTTAACGTGGTTGTCCTCGATGCACGAGAGGACAAACGGATATATTATACCGATACTATTATAGTCCTGGAGCCGACCCGCTCTCCCTATGCCATCTTCAAAGATGCCTTTTCCCGCGTCCTGATAGCGAACGGTTATGACGTGGTCGAAAATGGCGCCCTGAAACTCGAAGTGACGATTACGCAGTATGATGTACGGTGGAATAGTGAATGGTTCATGAAATTCAAGGCGAACACACAGATCGTCGCCAAACTGGTGGACACGACAACCAACACGCTGCTGGCGGAAAAAACCATTCAGCAGCAGCTTCAGCATGAAGTTGAGGCCATTTCCTTTGACCTGAAGGTCGAAAAAGTTGCAGAGGACATGCTGGCCCAAAGCGTCACCGAAGCCGTGAACAAAATATTCGCCGACAACGCCTTGGCGTCAGCCTTGATGAGCGGTCCGATACCACCCCATGTCTATGCGGCAAACTCCACGCCTCCCCCGCCCCCGTCTCAAACACTCTCTCCTGAAAACATGCGCAAAACCGCCCTTGTGATTGGCAATGGCGCATATCGTAACGGCGCACTTCGTAACCCTGTAAATGATGCCACAGATGTTGCTCAGCGCCTGGAGCAGGCAGGGTTCAACGTCATATTGCTTAAGAACGCCAACCAACGGCTCATGGATGACGGCGTTAACCAACTATGGGCTTCTCTCAGGAAGGGGGGCGTCGGTATGTTCTACTACGCTGGACATGCCATGCAGGTGGCAGGCCGCAATTACCTTATTCCCATCGGGGCCAATGTTCGCACCGAATCTGATATTCGCTACGAGACCATAGATGTTGGTCGCGTTCTAGGGAAAATGGAGGATGCGGGCAACAATCTGAATATTGTAGTCCTTGACGCATGCCGCAACAATCCTTTTGCTCGCAGCTTCCGCTCTGCTTCACGCGGATTGGCAGCCATAGACGCTCCCAGAGGTTCTCTCGTCGCTTACTCTACATCACCTGGCGATGTAGCCGAGGACGGTTCCGGCCGCAACGGCACTTACACCAAACATTTGCTCAGACACTTGCTCACTCCGGGCATCACCATTGAGGAGGTGCTCAAGCGTGTGCGTATCGATGTGAGCCATGAGACCAGCGGCAGGCAGACTCCATGGGAATCCTCGTCATTGACGGGTTATTTCTACTTCAAGCAGGGAGAATAAGGCTAACCAGCTTACTTTGAGGTCTTCCGCTTGTCGTCATTCACTTCCACCTGCAGGACGGAATCCGGCTTGATGGTGATGTCGTCCATTTCGCTACTCATGGGATATTCAATGCGGAATCGCCGCTGGATTCAGGACTGATCCTGTCCCCGGAAGGAGAGACTGCGGACACTCGCCAGAGCACCGCCAATAGTGAATCCCTGGAGTTCTTAAAAGTGATAGATATCATGGAATTGAAAATGAGCCCTGATCGTGTATTCCTGTCGGCCTGCGATACGGCACGAGCGGAAATCTCCAGCGACGATGGAATCGTGGGGTTGACCCGTGGTTTCTTCGTGGCCGGGGCGCCATCTGTCATCAACACCTTATGGGCGATTGATGACCAGTCGACCGCCATGCTGGCCAAGCGCTTCTATCAAAACATGTTTGATCGTGACATGGATAAGGCCGCATCGTTGCAAGAAGCCAAACTTTACGTCCTGAAAAATGGATTCAAAGATCCATATTACTGGGCGGCGTTTGTTCTGCAGGGAGACTGGCAATAAGCCTACCGTAAAAATGCGAACGGAGAGACCATGAGCAAGTTTATCCTCAGTATACTGAGCTGTTTTCTAGTGGTGTTAATCGGGGATTGTGTTGCACATGCTGGTGACGCAATCGTTGAAAGTGATGAACTCATTCAACAGTTGCAAAAGCAGTCGCCCAAACGGAAAACTCGCGGATTCGTCGTGAGCAAGGAGGAAACGACTCTCATCCCTCCATCGGCCACAATCTATGTGTATTTCGTTTCGGGAACGGTTGACTTCGCAGACGAACGGTCAAAGCAGCAGCTTGACGAACTGGGACGAGCCTTGACTTCGAAGTCTCTTTCCGGAGCCCGATTCGAGATTAGCGGTCACACGGACAGTGTCGGTAGTGATGACTACAACATGGACCTTTCCAGAAAGCGGGCAAAAACCGTCAATATCTACCTTGAGAAGATCTTCGGTTACTCCAGCTCTCAAGTAACAGGATACGGCGAGACCCAACCCGTTGCATCCAACGACAGTCAGGAAGGACGCGCCAAGAATCGGCGGGTCGTCATTACACGATTAGATTAGATCACATCCAGGGGTCAGACAGAATGAACACTGCTCGTCTCATAGTTTTTGTACTTTGTATTTCCTTCTTTATGGCTCCTCATCCGGCCCAGGCGGCAGAGTTGGCTGTCGGGACTGTCACCCGTGTTCAGGCAACGGCCTTGATCGATGGGGAAAATGCGATTGCAGGTGCCCGCATCTTTCCGGGTAGCATCTTGAGCACAGATGAAAACGGCAGACTTGAAGTAACCTTTGAAGACAAGACAAAGCTGTTCGTAGGTGGTGGATCAACATTTATTGTTGATGATTTCGTATACGATTCGGCGATAGATCAGGTTGTAAAGAAAGCATTTTTTCAACTGGTCAAAGGATCATTTCGCATGATCACCAGCCAACTGATCGATGCTTCACCTGAGAGCTTCGGGGTTAAGACCCCTCTTGCTTCAATAGGCATCCGTGGAACGGATTTCTGGGGTGGCTACCTTTCACCAATCGAGATTGATATTGTCATGCTTGAAGGAAAAGGTGTGATCATTACTTCCATGGGTGGAGTGACTGAAATCAGCGAGCCAGGAGTGGGCGTTTCTGTGGCTGATCCGACTAAGCACCCCAAGGGATATGCAAAAGCCCTCCTCCCCCCTGAGCAGACTAAATGGAGCGCGGATAAAATTGCCCGTGCAACGGCCACGGTTTCATTTGATTGATAAAGCCCTGACCTACCTTCCCGAAACAGCCTTTTTTTTAGACAGCAGCTCTACATCGTATAACACATTGAAACTCTTTACTTTGTTTAAAACACCAGTTTCGTAATCTGTAGGTCGTGAGTTCAATTCACATTCTTGGCTCCAGTAAAATCAAGGACTTAGCATAAGGCTAAGTCCTTTTCTATTGTCTTGTTGAGTTTTTGGGGCAATTTGAGGAGACAAGATTGGGCTCATACATTCACCTGTTTTGTAATTCACTAAACACCGTGTTACCTCACGTGCATGAACGAGACGACAGAATTTACGACAGCACTGACTGACCCAGGTGACGTGATCGAAGCTTGGGATGATGTCATCCTTTTTGTCGATGCCCAAGGCGTGGTGATTAAATCCAATGATGTCAAACTGAGCTACCTTCCTGATACCATCAGAGAAGGGGTTCCGTTTTGGAAGGTGCTTGCGTTGGAAACGCCATCGCTCAAAGACACTCTCAGTCAATTTCCGCCGTACCAAATTCACGAAATCTCATGCTGTGACGGACGAAGCTTTCTGCTCCGAATCATTCAGCTGCCTACCGCTCTGACTGCTCAAGGCGGATATGTCGTCATAGCCACCGACAACCGCCCCATGGAAGCCCTCTACGAAAGTTATGAAGAGCGACTTGAGGATAATATTTCGGCCTGGTCCGACTCCATCACCTTGTTCAATGCCTTCTTTGATACGACACTGGATGCAACCTTCCTCATAGATGACACTGGCGTCATCATCGCCGCCAACACTGCTGCCCAAAAACAGCACGCCAAATCAGAGCAATACCTGACCGGAGTTGATTTCAAGCGACTTCTGGGAAAACGCTTTCACGCGAGTCTTCGTAACGCCATGCACACACTCAAGGCCAAGGAGTTGTGGAAAAACACTGTGGTCGCCATCGATGGAGAAGGGGAAGGTTTTCCTGCGGAAGCAACCCTACGGAAGATCACCTTTACAGATCACGCGTTGCACCAACTCATCCTTCACGACCTGACAGAGCATGAGGAACTCAAGGAGGATCTTCAGGACAAGACATCCGAGGTGAGGGAGAAAGACATCGCACTGCGGCAGGTCATCAAATCGGTGGAAGAAGATCGCAAGGAGATGCGGGAACAGCTGACCAGCCAGGTAAAGAAACAGATGCTCCCGGCTCTGGAGCGAATCACAACGTCAAATATCCCCGAAGTGCGTGAAGGATACAAGAGCGTCATAGAAGATCAGCTCGTAGACCTGGCAAACGATTCCTCCGGAGAGTTCGACGCGGAACTCCTGCGGCTATCCCCTCGAGAAATGGAAGTCTGCCAACTCATCCAACTGGGCCGCAGCGGCAAGGAGATTGCCCTACTCCTCAACATGTCCTTTGAAACCGTGCAGACTCACAGAAAAAATATCCGCAAAAAACTTGGCCTGCGAGGACGAAAAGCGTCCCTTTTCAATTACCTGCGCCAAAAGCCCTCACTCGCCTAATCGGGTATACCCGAATACCCGAAATCTACCCGACACACCCCCTTGTCAGGGATGCCTGAAGCTGCTTCAATGACACCGAAAGCAACTTCTAACCACGTGTGCGCAAGAATAATACGATGTTTTTTTCATTCAAAGGATCTGAATTCGACGCAACCACCGTCATGATCTTTGTAGCTCTTTTACTCGCCATACTTTGCCTCACCCTTATCCTCGCATTCCACAATGAGACGCTCACCGCAGCCCCCTCATTCAACGACGAACGGTTCATCGTCATGCCGAGGAACTGCTACCTCATAATGCCGTAGAAGACAGAATGAAACGGGTTCGTCTTTGCTGGTCGCTTTCGCGGTCACAAAGATTGCCTGTCCCCTGTCAAAGAAGCCGGAGACGGCATGACCATAATAACAGTCACACATGAAATGGGCTTTGCTCGTGAAGTCGCCGACCCGGTGGCCTTCATTGATAAAAGGGCATCCTCGAAAAGGATACTCCGTCAGCAAGATTCGCACACCACCACCGTCAAAGCTCGGACTCACTCATGTCTGAGTCGAAGACTGTAACCAAGGAGATGATTTGCCAATATTCACAGAACACCAGCAGGAAGTCGCGGAATCACTGCGAGACAGTGCGTCCAGATCTGACTGGACGGACTGGAAATGGCATATTCGCCACGCAATCAAAACCGTCGACGATTTTGAACACGTACTCGGCGTAACCTTCCCTGAACGGAAGAAAAGAATCTTCGAACAAACCGTCCGTAAGTTCCCCTTATCCGTGACCCCGTACTACCTCTCGCTCATAGATGTGGATGATTATGAAAACGACCCGATATTCCTACAATCTTTCCCATCGCCCGAAGAGCTGAAAATTGACAGGCACGACATGACTGACCCGCTGCATGAAGACGAGGACAGCCCTGTTCCTGGCATCACCCATCGCTACCCGGACAGAGTTCTTTTCCACATCAGCAATACCTGCTCCATGTACTGCCGTCATTGCACCCGCAAACGAAAGGTGGGCGATGCCGAAGCCACTCCTTCCGGCCATGATATCGAGCAGGGGCTGGAATACATCCGCAACACGCCGCAGGTCCATGACGTACTTCTGTCCGGCGGCGACCCGTTCATGCTCTCTGACCAGAAGCTCGACTACATTTTAACAAAGCTGGGTGAGATCGAACATGTGGACGTTGTCCGGATCGGAACCCGCATGCCCGTGGTTCTTCCGTATCGCATTACCGACGACCTCATAAACATGCTGAAAAAACACCATCCACTCTGGATCAACACCCATTTCAACCATCCGCGAGAATTGACCGCATCCTCGCGCCGCGCCCTGCAACGCTTGGCAGACGCAGGCATCCCCCTTGGCAACCAGAGTGTTCTTCTCGCAGGCATCAATGACTGCCAACGCCTTATAAAGACGCTCAACCAGAAGTTGGTGAAGAACCGGGTACGCCCCTATTACCTTTACCAGTGCGACCTTTCGGAAGGTCTGAGCCACTTCCGCACCCCCATCAGCAAAGGCATCGAGATAATCGAAAGCCTTCGCGGACATACCAGTGGATTCTCCGTTCCTACATACGTAGTGGATGCCCCAGGGGGCGGAGGAAAAATCCCGATTACGCCCAACTACATCGTATCATGGGGGCCCAACAAGGTCGTGCTCCGAAACTACGAAGGTGTCATCACCACGTACAATGAACCGACGTCATACGAACCCAATTATTGTGACCGCGAATGCGAAAACTGTAACTTGCAGCTCAAAGAAGATGACGCCGAAGAGAAGGCCATTGGCATTGAAAAGCTGTTGTCCGACTGGGACGACACCACCAGCCTCACCCCCGAAGACAACGATCGCATTGAGAGAAGAGACGATGCAGCCTGATGAAATAGTCTATCTCGGAAACTCTGTGATCCAACATGGTCCGGCCAATGATCGTGTCTACCTGATGAAACTCGATCCAGCGGATCTGCCCGGTATCGCGCAAGATATCGATGAGCTTGGCCGACAAAACGGCTATACAAAGCTCTTTGCAAAGGTACCGGCCAGCGCCACAGATCACTTCACCGCCCTTGGCTTCGAGACTGAAGCCCAAGTGCCTTTCCTGCACAAAGGGGAAAGTGCCGGGTATTTCATGAGCAAATACCTGGATCAAAACCGTGCAATCCTTACGAACAGTGACTGCCTCGCTGAAGTTCTTGATGAGGCGAACCGGAGAGCGAAAAGTCTCCGGCCACAAGTGGACGACTGCGAGATAGTCCGTTTGCGGCTTGGCAATGTCGATGACCTTGCCGAACTCTATGCCACGGTATTCGAAACCTATCCATTCCCGCTGCACGACCCGTCATTTTTGAGAAAGTGCATGCAGGAAGACACAGCCTTTTTCGGCATACTGTCGGATGACAAACTGATGGCGGCAGCGTCCATGGAAATGGATGTAGACTGGCACTGCGCCGAGATGACCGATTTCGCCACTCGCCCGGAATATAGGGGACAAGGGGCAGCGGCAAAGCTGCTTGCCACCATGGAACGGGCGGCGATCGATCTGCCTATCAGCACTGTGTACACCATCGCACGGGCTGAAAGCTTTGGCATGAACATCGTCTTTTCACGCGCGGAATACACTTTTTGCGGGACGCTGCACAATAATACCCAGATCGCGGGCAAGTTGGAGAGTATGAATGTGTGGCACAAGCCTGTTGGCTCTGCATGAACACCACACAGTAATCGTCATGAGTAGGTAGTCGGCTCAACCCTGCTCTTTGCTCCACGGAATAACAAAGCCCCACAATGACTTACGTCACTGTGGGGCTTTTCGTTTGCTTGAGAGCAACGCCTAAAACCACCCCGGAGTGGCACAACACCTTCTTGACTGAATCGAATTGCCATGCCTACAATGGTCGGACCAAACACGAATAAATCGTCGATTAACTCAATTTTCGCCCTGAGAAATGGCGATTAGGTAGTACCATTGTCTGAAGATACCACTATTCAATCCATGTTCATTCCCGTTCAGGCTGGCCGCGCCAGTGAGGAAATTGCTCTCCAAATTGAAGCCGCCATCATGGATGGACGCCTTTCGCCCGGCGAACGTTTGCCAAGCGAAAGGGAGATGCAATCCCAATTCGGCACGGGCCGGGGCGTCATTCGCGAAGCCATCAAAATCCTGAAACAAAAGGGACTCCTTGAGGTGAAAAAAGGGGCCAAGGGTGGCGCATATATCCGGCAGTTGGATGTAGGCAACATCTCAGAGTCACTTGCGTTGTTCCTCAAGCAACACCCGGTTGAACCTGAAAAACTTATCGAATTTCGCGAGACCCTGGACCGCACGATTACCCAACTCGCCATCGCCCATGCAGAGCAAGCCGAGAAGGACGAACTGGTCAAAGAAGCACTTCGTCTGGAAGCGATGCTTCTCGAAGACGAGCCGGACTTTACCGCCAGCAGTGAGCTTGATCGACAGTTGAACATCATGCTGGCTCGTATGGCCCGCAACCCGCTTTTCGAATGGGTCATGCACGCCATCCAGATGGGATTCAATTCCCATGACTATGCTCTGTATGAAGACAAGGCCTACCGCGAAAGAGCGGCGGCCAACTGGAGCAAGACGGCGCAGGCAATAGCGCAAGGCGAACTCATGCGTGCCTTGGGCTTCATCGGCTACCACTACGTACTTCTGCGCCAATGCATCGATGAAAAAGCTACGCTCACCAACGAGCCGGACGCCGAATTTCTGCAAAAAGACGAACAATAGCTGCAAGAGAGAATACAAATGAAAACCTATGATTACATAATTGTCGGCGGCGGATCTGCGGGCTCTGTCCTTGCTAATCGCCTGAGTGCCAACCCCAAGAACGAAGTCCTCGTTCTGGAAGCGGGCCTGCCTGATTTCAAATTTGATTTCCGCATTCATATGCCTGCGGCCCTTACATATCCCTTGGCTGGAAAGACCTACAATTGGTGGTACGAGTCCGAACCGGAACCGCACATGAACAACCGCCGCATTTATCAGCCGCGCGGTAAGGTTCTTGGTGGCTCCAGCTGCATTAACGGCATGATCCACATCCGTGGCAACGCCATGGATTATGAGAAGTGGTCTCAAGATGACGGGCTTGAAAACTGGTCCTATGCCCACTGTCTCCCGTATTTCAAACGATTCGAGGGCCGA
Source organism: Pseudodesulfovibrio sp. (assembly GCA_022712855.1). GTDB lineage: Bacteria > Desulfobacterota > Desulfovibrionia > Desulfovibrionales > Desulfovibrionaceae > Pseudodesulfovibrio. The sequence continues at coordinate 22,392 of JAFLJT010000366.1, forward strand.
ACTGCTGGTGCCGATGAATACCAAGGCGCTGTCGGCCCGCTCTATCTGACCGAACCGGAATGTGACAATCCACTGTTCAACGCATTCTTCGATGCCGTGCAGGAAGCAGGCTATCCTTTGACCAAGGATGTGAACGGCTACCAGCAGGAAGGCTTCGGCAAATTCGATCGCACCACGTATCAAGGCAGCCGTTGGAATGCCGCTCGCGCATACATCCATCCTGTCAAAAAACGCCGCAACCTGACCGTTAAATGTAAGGCAATGACCACGCGCATCCTGTTCGAAGGCAAACGCGCCGTGGGCGTGGAATACACTCGCTTCAAACAGGTGGTAAAAGCATACGCAGGTGAAGTCATATGCTGTGGCGGTTCCATCAACTCCCCGCAGTTGCTGCAACTTTCCGGCGTGGGTAATGGCAAAGAACTGTCTGCCTTCGGTATCGATATGGTTCAGGATCTGCCGGGCGTTGGCGAAAATCTTCAGGATCACCTTGAATTGTACGTCCAGTACGCCTGCAAAAAACCCGTGAGCATGTACCCTGCGCTCAAGTGGTATAACCAACCATTGATCGGCTTGAAATGGCTGCTGGCTGGCAAAGGCGAGGCGGCAACCAATCACTTCGAAGCGGGTGGTTTCATTCGCGGCAACGATCAGCTTGAGTACCCCAATATCCAGTATCATTTCTTGCCCATCGCCATCCGTTACGATGGCACTGCGCCTGCCGCAGGACACGGATATCAGGTCCACGTTGGCCCCATGAACACCGACGTTCGCGGTCATGTGAAGATCAAGTCATCCGACCCGAACGAATATCCGAGCGTCCTGTTCAACTACCTTTCCACCGATCAGGAAAAACGAGAATGGGTCGAGGCCATCCGCAAGACCCGCGAGATCATGACCCAGCCCGCATTCGATGAATTCCGTGGCGACGAACTGGCTCCCGGCATACAGGCCCAGACCGATGAAGAAATCCTCGATTTCGTCGCGAACGAAGGCGAGTCCGCCTACCATCCGAGCTGCACCTGCGCCATGGGCACCCACGACATGGCTGTTACCGACCCGGAGCTGCGAGTTCACGGCGTAGAAGGCCTGCGCGTCGTTGATGCATCGGTCATGCCCTACGTGACCAACGGCAACATCTATGCTCCGACCATGATGATCGCGGAGAAAGCAGCCGACATGATCCTTGGCAATACACCACTGGCTCCTGACAATTCTCCCTACTACAAGCACAAAAAGTAACCTGCCGGAGTGACCATGATACAAGGCAAACTGTATATAAACGGCCAATGGGTCGATTCATGCTCCGGCAAGAAGCGCGACATACTGAACCCGTTTGACGCGTCGGTTATTGCAACCGTCGCCGAAGGAAACCGCGATGACACCAAAGCGGCCATCCAGGCGGCTCGTCACGCCTTTGACAAAGGTGGCTGGCCGCAAACTCCGGCATCAGAACGGGCAGGACTCCTCTTCAAATTGGCCGATCTCATCGAGCGAGACCGAGAGGAACTCGCCCGATTGGAAAGCCTTGATACGGGCAAAACCATGGAAGAAAGCCGCTGGGATATGGACGATATCGCGGGCATCTTCCGGTACTTCGCAGGGCTGGCGGACAAAGACGGCGGCGAAGTCATAGCCTCGCCGAATCCAGATTCCACCAGCACGGTAATTCGCGAACCAGTGGGTGTCTGCGGACAGATATCTCCATGGAACTACCCGCTGCTCCAAGCTTCCTGGAAGATGGCCCCGGCTCTGGCAGCAGGGTGCACCATCGTTATGAAACCGAGCGAAATCACACCGCTGACCACCCTCAAGGTGACGGAGCTCGCTGAAGAAGCCGGATTTCCAACTGGTGTCATCAACACAGTACTCGGCCCCGGCCCGGAGGTGGGCGCTGAGCTGGCCGAAAGTGATGATGTCGATCTCATTTCCTTCACTGGCGGCGTTGCCACAGGCAAGACCATCATGCGCGCTGCGGCGGGCAACGTGAAGAAAGTCGCCCTGGAACTGGGCGGCAAAAATCCTAACATCATATTTGAGGATGCGGACTTCGACCTCGCCGTGGACTACGCCCTCAACGGCGTGTTCTTCCATGCAGGGCAGATATGCTCTGCGGGCGCACGGGTCATGGTGCAGGACGGCATCCATGATCGTTTTGTAGAAGCGCTGCAAAAACGCATGAAACGCATTGTTGTCGGCAACGGCTTTGACGAGAAAACCCAAATGGGCCCGCTCATTTCTGCCGATCATCTCGCCAAGGTGGAAGGCTACGTAAAAATTGCCAAAGACGAAGGGGCCAAGCTCCTGTTCGGCGGCACACGCCCAACTGATCCCGCCCTGCAAGATGGCTTTTTCTACATGCCTACTCTGTTCACCGAGTGCGAGAATGACATGCGCATCGTACAGGAGGAGGTCTTCGGTCCCGTCATCACCGTCGAACGCTTCACCACAGAAGAAGAGGTGATCGAGCGGGCTAACGACACTATTTACGGCCTGTCCGCAGGGTTCTGGACCCGCGACGCGGATCGCATAGAACGCGTATCTAAAGCGCTCCGCTTCGGCACGGTATGGGCGAATGATTTCAACGTCTACTTCGTGCAAGCCCCATGGGGCGGCTACAAACAATCCGGCCTTGGTCGCGAACTGGGGAAAATCGGCCTCGAAGAATATACCGAGGTCAAACACATATACCGCAATCACGCCACCAAACCCATCAACTGGTTTGGCGGCTGAGCATAGCTATACGCGCACACTCTGTGCGCATGGAGACGGCCGACCAATAACCATCCCTGCAATTTCAACCTAGGAGTTTTGATGTCTTCTGGTCTTAAGCGAATCATCTTCGCCTCGTTCATTATCGCAACCCTTTTCTGTTCCGCCTTCGCTGCACAGGCAGCTGAAAAAGTAACCGTCGCCAGCGTCTCATGGACCGGAGTGACCATCAAATCGGAAATCGCTGTTTCCGTTCTCGAAAGCCTTGGCTACAAATCCGAGAACAAAGTCTTCTCCGTACCCATCGCGTACACCGCTCTGGCCAACGGCGATGCCGATGTCTTCTTTGGCAACTGGATGCCTTCCATGGCCAACATCGCAAACAAATTCTTTGAGAGCGGCAAGGTCATCAAATACGTGGCAAACATGCCCGGAGCGAAATACACCCTCGCCACCCCCACCTATTGTGCCAAGGCAGGTCTCAAGGACTTCAGCGATATCGCCAAATTCGGCGACAAACTGGATTGGAAAATTTACGGTATCGAAGCAGGTAATGACGGCAATATGATCATTCAGGACATGATCGACAAAGACATGTTCGGGCTGGGAAAGTTCAAGCTGGTCGCATCCAGTGAAGTAGCAATGCTGGCACAGGCACAGGCCTACACCAAGAACGACAAGTGGATAGTATTCCTCGGCTGGGCTCCGCACAGCATGAACGAACGCATCGACATGACCTACCTCACAGGTAGCACGGACCTGACTTTTGGCGGCGACGACGGCACCGCAACAGTCTACACCAACATCCGCGAAGGGTTGGAAAAAGATAATCCCAATGCTGCCAAGTTGATCAAAAACATGACCTTCCCCGTGTCCATGATGAACCAGATCATGACTTCCAGCCACAAAGACAAGACACTCGGCCTCCACAAAGCCGGTCTTCAGTGGCTCAAATCCAATCCCGCCACGTACGAAAAGTGGCTCGACGGCGTCACGACTGTTGACGGCAAGCCGGGGGCTGCAGCCTTCATGACATACCTCGATTCCAAAATGTAAGAATTGGAACACAGTGAATGACAAGAGGGCGTACATATGTACGCCCTCTTTTTTATTCCCAGCGAGGCACTGTAATATTGGTAGATGCTGATAGCCAATGTGACTCAGTCGCCGGACCTCACCAATTACTTTGAAATCAGCAGGCACTGCCAAAAGGCTATCAGAGTTCGCATTGATCAGCGGGAGAAAAGTCACTCCCAGCCGGGAAAATCACGAGGTCTTCCACATCCTGATAAATGCCGATGCGCTGCCCCATGGCGTGTTGATGGTGACTTGGCACCAGCGCCTGAACTTCTTCGCCGTTGTCCAGACGAAGGACGTAGAGAATATTCGGCCCACGAAAAGTCTTGGCGATGATGACTGCCCCGAATGCGCTCTCGTCATCATGCACAATGTCTTCAGGACGGATGAGGACACTCACTTCACAACCCAAGTGACATGCTTCGGGCAAAGCCCCCTTCAAGGTGCCGAGTGCGCATTCCACAGTATTGGGCTCTTTGACCTCACCACGGATGAATACACCTTCGCCCACAAAACCAGCCACAGTGGTGTTAACCGGGCGATGGTATACACCATGCGGGGTGTCCCACTGCTGCATTGCACCGCAGGAAAGAACCCCGACCTTGTCGGCCATGGCAAAGGCCTCATTCTGGTTATGCGTCACCATCAGGGCGGTGATGTTCCGCGCCTTGAGGATGTGCCGAATTTCGATCGACAGGGATTCCCGCAGCGCCACATCAAGATTGGAAAACGGCTCGTCCATAAGGAGCAGCTTAGGCTCAGGAGCGAGTGCACGGGCCAAAGCAACGCGCTGTTGCTGCCCACCGGAAAGCTCATGGGGAAATTTAATATTTTCACCTTCAAGCCCGACCGTTACAAGGAGATCTGCGACCCGTTTCACCCTCTCTACAGCAGGCATGTCGCTCAGGCCGAATGCCACATTATCGCCAACCGAGAGGTGGGGAAAAAGTGCATAGTCCTGAAAAACCATCCCTATGTTCCGCTTTTCCGGCGCAGCGAAGGCTGTGCCTGCTACGACACTCCCCCCGATGGAAATAGAACCTTTAGCGATGTCCTCGAATCCGGCAATAGCCCGCAACAAGGTTGTCTTGCCACATCCGCTGGGCCCGAGCAGGCACCCTATTTCACCCTCTTCTAAGGCAAAAGAGACGCTCTTAATGACATGAAAATCGTCGTAGAATTTATCAATTCCATTGACTGCGAGAAGAGTACTTTTGGTCATGGTTATTTCTCCGTCTGCCTGGTCAGCAAAAGCACCGGCAGCAGTCCCACAAGGATAAGGGCAATAGCAGGAATGGCTGCCAACTCCCATTCACCTTCTGATGTGTATTCATAAATTTTTACGGCCAGAGTATCCCAGCCAAAGGGCCGCATCATGAGCGTTATGGGCATCTCTTTCATAACATCCACCAGCACAAGAATCGCACCAGTGAAGAGGCCCTTGTTGAGCATGGGCAGATAAATTCTGCGCAGGAGAGGAAATCCGGTTACACCCATGGTTCTGGCCGCCTCTCCGATGGATGGCGTGATGCGCTGCATGGCACTGTCCACGGAACCGAATCCGGCAGCGAGGAAACGGATACAATAGGCCACAATCATCAGGCCGATGGAGCCTTGTATGAAAGGCGATGCCTCAGTCCCTGTAAAGGACTCGACAACATCGAGTATGGAATGATCAAGCCACGCGGCTGGGATGAAGATACCCACTGCGAGAACAGTGCCGGGCAAGGCGTAACCAAGAGTAGCCAATCGAGATGCCCAGGTCATGACCGGGCCGGGGTCGTTGCGCTTGGCAAAAGCAAGGGCAATGGCTGCCATGGTCGTGATGGCTGCGCCTGCCACACCAAGCATAAGGGTGTTCAGGCCGTATTCAAGATAACGGGCAGCATCAGGACCAAGTGTCTCCCAGCCCCAAACGACGAGCTGGATGACAGGCAGAACAAAGGCCAGAAAAAATACGAGAGACGAAGCACCAACGGCAGTCCACTTCCACGCCCCGGTAAGCTTCAATCGCACTGCGGCGCTTGATCGTCCCGCCTCAGTATAGCGCATACGGGCACGCATTCGCTGTTCAAGCACAAGAGCGAGGAGGACAACAATTGCCAGTACGGAAGAAAGCTGGGCCGCAGCTTCCAAGGAGAAGAGGCCGAACCACGCCTTGTAAATGGCGGTAGTAAATGTGTCGTAATTGAAAATGGACACGGCCCCGAAGTCGGCAAGGGTTTCCATGCATACGAGCACCAGTCCGGCTGCGATGAACGGACGAGCCATGGGCAAGGCGACACGAAAGAAAGCCTTGGCGGGCGACTGTCCCAATGTCCGGGCAGCTTCCATAGCTGTGCGTCCCTGCGACATGAAGGCACTGCGACTCATCAGGTAGACATAAGGATAGAAGGCCAGAGAAAGAATGGCTGAGACACCGACACCGTTTCTGATGTCAATGAACCCCATGGATGGGAACATCGATCTGAGAGCTGATTGGACTGGGCCGGAGAAATCGAAAATTCCGAGATAGACGAAAGCAAAGACGTATGGGGGGATAGCGAAAGGCAGTACGAGTGCCCAGGAGAAGAAGCGCCTGCCGGGATAGTCACAGGCTCCTGTCAGCCAGCCCAAGCCAACGCCCATGATCGCGGTCAAA
>JAFLJT010000225.1 GCA_022712855.1 Pseudodesulfovibrio sp.
CATGGCGCGATTGCCCGCTTCAGCAGCGGCAGCGCCCGCAAGGGCAGCGAAAAGATCAGTCTTGCCGGAACCGGAAAAGCCGAAAATTGCAGTCTTCATATATCACTCCATGCTGAAGGTCATTTGGGTGGATGAAACTTATCAGCAATCGGCCCGCTTGCAAAGGTATGCAAAAGATTGAAGCCGACGGGTTTTTCTACTACGGTCCTCAACATGGAGTTGAAACGTAATATTTTTCTCATTGGCCCCCGCGCCTGTGGCAAGACGAGCGTCGGCCGTGCATTGGCTGAACGCCTTTGTGTTGACTTTGTGGACACGGATCACGCCCTCGTGGAATCCGTGGGCATGGAGATAGCCGACTACGTCGAGCAAAATGGCTGGGATGGTTTTCGCGACAAGGAAACCGAGACTCTGGAACGCGTGGCGGGCGAGGGCATACGTGTCGTCGGCTGCGGCGGCGGCATTGTCCTGCGTGAGCGGAATCGTGCAATCCTCAAGACTGGCGTGACCTTGTACCTCAAAACTGATCCCGAAGTTCTGGCCGATCGGCTTATTCAAGATCCTCATGAGGCGCAGCGTCCATCGTTGACTGGCAAGTCCATTGTTGACGAGGTTCGGGAGATTTTGGTCGAACGCGCACCGTTGTATGAAGGGGCGGCTGACACAATTCTGCCTCAGACAGACCTTGATGCCGTGGTGGCTTTTGCTGCCAGGGAAGTAGAGCGTCTCGCCTGATTTTGACAGATGGCGCGGACAGGCATATATAATCCTTGATAAGTACATCAATAATTTTACGGAGTTGATATGAGCGGCAGCACTTTTGGCAAACTTTTCACTGTGTCCACCTTTGGCGAATCCCACGGCCCTGGCCTTGGCGGTATCGTTGACGGATGTCCTGCTGGAATCCCTCTGGATGAATCCATCATCCAGCTCGAACTGGATCGCCGCAAACCCGGGCAGGGTGGCCTCGCTTCCACTGCCCGCAAAGAAGCGGATCAGATAAAGATTCTGTCCGGCGTCTTCGAGGGCGTGACCACAGGCACACCAATCGGGTTCTACATCGAGAACACCGACCATCGGTCCAATGATTACTCTAAGATCAAGGACGTATTTCGTCCCGGCCATGCGGACTTCACCTTCAATGGCAAGTTCGGTTTCCGCGATTATCGCGGCGGCGGGCGTTCATCCGGGCGCGAGACCGTATCGCGCGTGGCTGCTGGAGCCATTGCTCAGGAACTGCTCAAGGCAGAAGGTATTTCCATTTATGCCTATACTGTTGAATTGGGCGGCATCCCTGCCGAAATCGTGGATATTGAGAGTGCACAATCCCAGCCATATTTCAGCCCCGATCCGGAAGCTCCGGCTAAATGGGACGAACGCATCAAGGATGTGAAATCTCAAGGTGATACCATCGGCGGTGTCGTCGAAGTGCGAGCTACGTGTGTTCCGGTTGGCCTTGGCGAGCCGGTGTTCGACAAGCTCGATGCGAAGCTGGCTCATGCGCTTATGTCCGTGGGGGCGGTTAAAGGTGTGGAGATTGGTTCTGGTCTGCAGGCCGCTTGTTCTCTCGGGAGTTTGAACAACGACCCCATCGGTCCTGACGGTTTTCTTTCCAACAACGCGGGCGGTATCCTCGGTGGCATATCTTCTGGTCAGGATGTCGTTGCGCGGGCATACATCAAACCGATTCCGTCCATCTCGCAGGAACAGCAAACCGTGACCACGAGCGGTGATGCAACGACCATCACCATTGGTGGACGGCACGATATTGCGGCCATTCCGCGTATTAATCCGGTTCTCAAGGCGATGATGGCTCTGACCTTGGCCGACCTGCTCTTGATAGATCGACGTCTGGGAGTTCGGGACTAGGCTCTGGACTTACTGGTCGCGTTGCGCTAATTATTTCTATACGCTGATAAAACCACTATTTGTTGTGAGGATATGATGAAAAAATTGACAATGCTTGTTGTTCTTCTTGCCATGAGCCTGATGCTTGCCGCGTGCGGTTCGCATAAAAATGAACTCGATATCGGCCATGGCCTTATTCAAAAGGGCGATTGCGTGGGCGCAGATTCGTATCTGACCGATACCATTGCCAATCCAGATGACATTATGGACCTTGCCTATGCGTATTTCCTTAAAGGAAAATGTGCCGAAAAAGCGGGCGACGCCGCTATGGCTTATGAAAACTACTACGCAGCCAAGATCGTTTCCTGTTACGCTGTCGCCAATGACACGCACGTGAATATGAACACTTACGGGCGCAGTGAATACTGCCAGAAGATTATCCCGGAGATGCTGGAAAAGCTGGCACCGGATGCGGGCGATGTTAAAGCCATCACCGCCAAGGTGGATGGTGTACTGCACGCACGATACCTTGAACGGTTTGCCAAAGGTAACTAGTTGAATGTGAAACGCCTCGATTATCGGGGCGTTTCTTTTTTGGACTAGCTTGAATTATTGCAAATTCTATGATCTATAGATCATAAGGAGCAGTATATGCCGCTGAAAGACTACACCGAGATTGGGGAGCGTTTGCAACAGGTTCTGGGTAAGGGGTTCGCAGAAGAGCCGTGGATTCTCAACATGCCGGGCAAGTCCGTGGCATGCAAGATCGACCAGTACTACTACGTTGCCGTTATGCCCGCGTTTGTCGAGCAACTTGGCAGACTGGGTGGCATGTTCCCTGACCAGGTGACCGAGGCGTTGGTCAAGACCGGCAATTTCATCACCAAAGCCCCGGACCGCAATCCGCTCCTCCCCCTGACCGTCAGCTGGGGCGGCTAAGCCATTACTATCAAGGCCGCTTTTGTAGACGCTGATTTTATTGACCGTGCTGTAAAGACATACGGCGGCATGACGTCGGTGTTGAATGTCTCAGAACTAAAAATCAGCGAAGCAGATAAAGAGAAGATCGAAGCCTTCTTCGAGGACAAAACACCTCCTCAAAATCTGGCATATTTCTAAGCCAAGACCATTCCGAAAAAACATACTCGCGATTTTCCACGAAAAAAGCGGCGAACAATGTTCCAATAAAAAGAATACTGTTCGACCGCTTTTTTCGTGGAAAATCGCTAACCGGCACGGCAGGAACAAAGCCTCTGCGTCCCTGCGCCCTTGCCCGAAGGGCAGCCAAAAAGTTTAGGAGAGTCCAGAGACCCCTTTTCTCAAAGGGGTCTTTGGTCCCGCTGAAGGCGACTCTCAGTAGGGCCGCCGGAGGCTTTCATAAGCCTGCCTAAACGTCAGAGAATTGTTTTTCCAGCATGATGCTCAGGATGGTCTGATCGGTCTGCACCATGCCGTCTGTGGCGAGGATGCCGACGTTGCGCATGGTGTCTTCTGACGTATTGCCGATGATGCCATCCGTTGAATGGACGTTAACACCTTGGAGCGAGAAAAGTGCGGCTTGAACAGCGGTTCCGGCAGCGGTGGCGAGCTTGAGTGCGCATCCGGCCTTGGCGCCGTCGCAGATAATTCCGGCGAGATCTTCGAGCAGGTTCTTGATGGCTCCGGCAATGTGTTTTGCATCGCCGCCGAGGAGGAAAGTGACGCCCGCAGTGGCTCCGGCTCCGGCGGCAACGGAACAGCCGCAGATGGCGGAGAGCCTGCCAGTGTGTGCTTTGACGTATGCGGTGACGATATGCGAAAGCGCGATGGCTTCGAGAACCGTTTGAGGTTCGATGTCTTCCAAATAATCTTTTACTGCCCAGATAGGCAGGATGGCGGTCAGGCCGTGATTGCCGGATCCGGCGGAGCTCATGGCGGGGAGAGGTGCGCCGGACATACGAGCATCGGACGCGCCTGAGGTGAGAATACGCGCTGCGAGGATCATATCTTTTTTGATAAGCCCCTGACGCACGAGCCGCTCAAGAGTTTTGCCGACACTGAGCCCAAGGCCGAATTTGAGGCCCTGCTCGGCGAGACGCATATTGACGTCCACGCCTTCTTGCAGGAAAGCGAGATCTTCTTCATCGAGTTCGTCGGTGAGCGCGATAAGATCGTTGAGATCAAGTCCTTTGAGCCATGCTTCCATGGCCGCAAGCGGGCTTTCACCGGAGTCGGCAGAGGGAGATATCAGCGGGCTGTCTACGGCTTTGCCGTTGAGCGTCAGGGATACGATGTTATCGTGTAAATCCTGAATGATACACTCGGCCACATCGTTGCCGCGTTTGATCACATTCTTGACCAGCAGGCCGCGATGGTCGAGCAGTGTCACCGTGACTTTGTTGTCAGCCAGTATGTCCTTTGCCGTTTTGACATCGGCATCGGTGATGGGCCGCAACACTTCGAGGCGCAATTCAGGATCACCACAGACTGCGCCGAGGGCGGCGGCCATGTTCAGACCTGACTGACCTTTGGCGCCGGGAATGGAAACGGCAAGGGCGTTTTTGTAGACATTGGGGTCCAGCGCGAGTTCGATGGAATCGAAGTCGTCGCCGGGAAGCAGTGACATGGCTGCGGCAGCTCCCAAGGCAATGGCAACCGGCTCGGTACAACCGAGAGCCGGAGCCACTTGCAAATTGAGAACGTCCTTAACCGTGAATGTCATATTACTGCTGCTTTACCGTGCTTTTCGGGCAGGTTTCACTCATGTAGCATATTTCGCAGCCGCCTGAATAGGGGTAGGGCGTCATGACTGCATACTTGCGGTTGACGGTGCCTTCCTTGTTCCAGGTCAGACCCAGTTCTTCGAATGCGCCAAGGACACCTTCGCCCGGACGGGGCAGGGGTGCGCAGTTGCCGTCATGCAGTTCAGGCACAAAACCCTGTGCAGAACTCATGACCATGGTGATGGCCAAAGCGTGGAACAGCAGGCCGTGGGTCGGGGAGTCCTGCCAGATGCCTTCGATGGTATCGTCGACTTCTTCATCAAGGTAGATGAGCAGAAATTTGCCTTCGCCGTCGGGGTTGACCAGCTCGTATGCCTTGAGATTGTTGACGGCCCATTTGTCCCAAAACGGTTCGAACTCGTCCATGTCGGACTGGGTGACGCCGGTTTCGCCAGCAATCTCCATGTAGTACATGATGTCGAATTCTGGCTGCGGCTTAAGCGGATTGATATCGTATTTTGCCATCTATGTTCTCCTAAAAAAGTATCGTTGTCGTTGGAGGCACTGAGTACCTTTTTTCCCATTTTCTCTCAAGTTTAACAGGCAATGCGTTGCCACCGAGGTTTAACTGAGGTAATATTCCGATTACGTTGAAGTATATCGGGCGAACTGATTGTCAACACCGTACCTAACATGAACCAGGAGTCTTCATGCCCGAAGATAGGGGAGAACCGCTTTTTCAGCGGCTCAAACGACCCAATGTTCAGTATCTCTTCCTTGCCATTCTCATCGGCGTCCTGGCCGGTTATGGTGCCGTCCTCTTCAAATATATCCTTAAATCCATGCAGTGGCTGTTTTATCAGAACACTGGCGATTTCATGTATATATCCGAATCCATTCCGTTTTGGATGAAGATAGTCATGCCTACTGTGGGCGGCCTTGTTGTCGGCCTTGTGGTCAGCTTTTTTGCAAGTGAGGCGAAAGGACACGGCGTTCCCGAGGTGATTCAGGCCATCGCTTTACGCGGCGGGCGCATCAGGAAACGTGTGGCAGCGGTCAAGATTTTTGCCTCAGCCGTGACCATCGGTTCCGGTGGTTCGGTCGGTCGCGAAGGCCCCATGGTTCAGATTGGGGCATCCATCGGCTCGTCTGTCGGGCAGCTTTTTAATATCCCCGGCGTGCACATGCGCACCCTGGTCGGTTGCGGCGCGGCGGCGGGTATTGCTGCCACATTCAATGCGCCCATTGCAGGTGTCCTCTTTGCGCTTGAGATCATCATTGGTGATTTCGGTGTCATGCAGTTTTCGCCCGTGGTCCTGTCGTCGGTGACGGCAACGGCTATTTCGCGATATTATTTCGGCGATTTCCCCCACTTTTCCATCCCGGCATATTCCGTTGTTTCCCATTGGGAATACGGTTTCTATCTTCTTCTTGGTGTCGTGACTGGGCTTGTTGCACTCGCGTTTATCAAGATATTGTACGCGTTTGAGGACGGTTTTGATGCCGTGCCGATTCCGGACTGGATCAAGCCTGCCATTGGTGGTGGGGTGCTCGGCTGTGTTTTTGCCATCTTCCCCGAAGTCTTCGGTGTTGGATATGGTGCCATGAATCTGGCGCTGACGAACAACATTGAGTTGTGGACCTTATTTATCCTTATCTGGGTGAAGATTCTGGCGTCATCCATAACTCTCGGGTCAGGCGGGTCAGGCGGTATTTTTGCCCCATCACTGTTCATGGGCTGTATGACTGGCGGTGCATTTGGCTATGTACTCCACAGTTTTTTGCCGACGCTAACGGCATCGCCCGGCGCCTATGCACTCGTCGCAATGGGCGGCTTGGTTGCGGGTACGACCTATGCGCCCATGACCGCTATCCTGATTATCTTCGAAATGACGGGCGATTATGCTATTATCCTGCCGCTCATGCTCACGTGCATAACGGCCACGGTCATGAACTCGACCATCAGGCGTGCGTCCATTTATACGACAAAGTTGTTGCGACGCGGTATCGACATCGAGGCCGGACGCGAGCGGCATTTGCTGGAACATATGCTTGTTAAAGAAGTTATGACCAGTGGCGTGGTGAGTATCCCGGAATCAATGACGTTGTCGCAGATCATTTGGACATTCAAGACAGAGAATGCGCCGTATCTACATGTCGTGGACGGAGACGGGCAGTTGACGGGCATCATCTCGTTCAGGGATATCCGAACCTTATTGCACGAAGAAGGTTTGCTCGATCTGATCATTGCCAATGATATTGCCACCCGCAATCTTGTCACCGTGACCACGGATGATACGTTGCAGGGCGCCCTCGACAAGATCACCGACCGGGGCGTTTCACAGCTTCCTGTGGTGACAACAGGCAAGGGTCAATTGGCGGGAACCTTGACGGAATCGGCCATCAATGCGGCGTACAACTCCGCTATCGTCAAGGACGAAATCCTCAAGGATGATTAGCCGGAAAGCGTTGGTGGCTGGCCGTTGTGGTGTGCTGTGGAATATGCTAAACGCTGACCCGTCAGCCATGGTGATTCTGGTGCCATGGCAATTCAATGAAGGATGAAGCATGAACGATATTCGATTGACCGCCACCTTGTCTCTGGATGAGAAAACTCCGGATGAAGCCTACCTCGACTTTAATTTGTCGATTGATGGCCAGTATTTGCATGAGGTCGGCGTGTATATCGATCCGGCCAATCTTATCACGTCCTCCACCGTGTCCGGCGAATTTTTTATCTACACCTGCGATTGCGGCAACCCCGCCTGTCAGGGAATAGAAGAGGGCGTCATGGTCTCCCACACGCCTGACACCGTGATCTGGCGGCTCAAAAATCCCATCTCATGGCCCCTCGACGAACCCAGACCGGAATGGTCGCACGACGCCGAGTTCACCTTTACTAAAGAAAACTACATCCAGCAGATTTCCACGGCACTCGATCACGCCAAGCGCCTCGCCCGTGGTTTCCAGACAGACGGCCCCCTCTGGGTCGGCCCCAATCTGACGCTCGAAGCACTCCTCGCTCTGGAAATGCCAAAGCAGGATGAACACGCTTTCTTTGGCTATGAGCCTGTGGGTCGGGCAGTTCACTAGATAGGAAAAATCCTGTTTGCAGTCTTTTCAGAACTGCGATATATTCTCTTCACCTTGCTCAAGGCTGCTTTCTCGTTGGAAACCCTCCAACAGAGGAGCAGATATGTCTGTTTTATCTTCACATCAAATACGTCAGCGATGTGCGCGCCTGCTTCGTGCGCCGCCTTTTTGCGTGGAATAGTTTGTACTATTCCATGAATTGACTGTGTTCAGGACTCGGGCCGAAAGGTCCGCGGGAGGAGTGCCTGGTTTCGGGGGCGAGTCTGTGACTTGCTGTAATTATTGACCGAAAACAAGGTGCACCTATATGTTATACGTACCGATTAAAATCTATCCGAATGAAAGTAGTGTCAGAGCTTGTGTCATTATCGGGGCCACCTTCTTAGGGTTGGCAGTGGCAGGGTTCATGAACATCCAGGCAGATGATGTGCGGCTGATCGCCATGCTCATTTGTATGGTTGGCGCCTGTATGAGTGTTATCAGTGCGGTGGCGGCCATGACTCGCCAGCCCATGTTCAAGGTGCTCGATGATCGGTTCTCAGTGTATACGCCCTTTGGCTATGTACTGGTCCGGTTTGGCGAAGTGTTGTCCTTCAAGAAGGGCGGCCTGCCGGGGATGCGTACCTTGCGCGTGGACATCAACAGATCTGCACGGCCTCGATTCCCGTCCAGTGTTGGGCGGTTACTGTACTGTCTGGTCTGGCTGAGTTTTACCAACTCGGTCGCGATTCAGGGGTATATGCTTGGCGCTGAACTCGATTCCGTTATCAAGATGTTGGAAAAGCGGCGTCTGGCAGCGGTTCGACTCGATGCCATTGAAGGCTATGATCCAACAGGGCTGACAACGGCGGCCTGATTAAGAACGACAACCGGGAAGTCCACGTATGGTGGGCTTCCCGGTTATTTTTTTGAGAGAGGAAGAAGGTTGCTAGATGGCAACCTTGACGACAACTTTATGCAGTTCGCCGTCCGAGATCATGGGCAGGTGCGCATCTTCTGGAAAGTAGATGGCGAACATGCCAGCTTTTACGACGGTCCATGCATCGGGCTTGTCGCCATAAAAGGCGACGTCGTTGCGCGGATCGGATGCATCCGTTGTCGGGCCGAGATCTTTGCGTGCTTTCCAACCCATGGTGTCGACACCACGTAAAACCAGCTGGATGTCGATATACTTATCGTGGGTTTCCAGCAGTCCTTCATCCGGCTTTCTGCCCGGGCCTTTGATGCCTACGGCGTAAACTTTGTCGCCGTCGACTTCGTTTTTACCTATGGGCAATTGGGCGAGGTCGGTGTCGCGCAGGAAGGCGAACGCCGTGGCAAAGTTCGGATTCAGGGAAGCGTACGCTTCAATGTTTTCAAGGGTGTCGAGGATCATTACACGCTCTTCTTTTCAGCTTTCAACGCTTGCAGCAGCGATTCGTCCAGAGACGGGTGTGGGAAGATCGTGCCGTACACATCGTCCTTGGTCCAACCCTGCTGAACGATCATGGTGGCCGGGGTGGTCAGGCGTGAGACATCGTGACCCACTGCCGTGACACCGACAACTTTGCCGCTGGACCAGACAACTTTGACGAAACCCTGTGTTGCCGCGTGCGCCTGGGCCATGGGATTGGCTGCCATCTGTGCGCGGGAGGTTTCGCAATTCTCATGGTCCATGAGGAATGCTTCGTTTTCGAGCAGGCCTACACGCATGACTTCGGGAGCGCCGTACAGCACACTCGGCACCGGGCCGGATGCGTAGTCGCCGTCGATCTTGCCCGCGATTCGCGCGGCCACATAATGGGCCTGATGCGCTGCGGCGTGGGCCAGCTGGATAATGCCGTTGACATCACCGATGGCGTAGATATTGGGTGCGGCCTGGAGTGTTTCGTCCACCGCAATTTTATTGAATTCTAAGGTAACGCCTGCTTCTTCGAGTCCCATGTCGCTGGTGACAGGACCACGGCCTACAGCCACGAGCACTGCGTCCGCTTCGATCTTGTCGCGGGTGTCGAAGGTCAGGACAGCCTTACCGTCTACGGTTTTTACGCCGGAAACGCGCTTCTCAAGTTGCACATCCCATTTCCACCGTTTGAAGGTGGAGCGGAGCGCCTTGGAAACCTCGGGGTCTTCCAGCGGTGCTACGCGATCCATGGCGTCGATGACCGTGACCTTCGCGCCGAAGCGGTGGGCCACCTGTGCCATCTCAAGGCCGATGAAACCAGCGCCGACCACGATGAGCGAGGTGGGCATGGTTTCCATGGACAGGAACATGTTGGAATCGAGAACGCAGTCGCCGTCAGGCTCAAGGCCGGGGAAGAAGATCGGCTTGGAACCGCTGGCGATGACGAGATTCTTGTACTCAAGAGTCACGGTGCCATCTTCGGTTTCAACGTCCACTTTCCCTTCGCCGGAGAGCTTTCCGAAACCTTCGACAAGATCAATGCCGAGCTTTTTCAGCTGCATAGCCATAGCTTTGCGGGTGCCGACAAGGTGCTTTTGCACACGGCCCTGTAAGGCTGCGAAGTCAATATTCACTTCGCCGGACGCCACTTTCATCTTGGCCTGATTGTGCAGTTCGTCAATGGCAGAGGTCGCACCGAGCCAGAGCTTGGTGGGGATACATCCTCGGTTCAGGCAGGTGCCGCCGAGGAAATCCTTTTCTACCAGTGCGACTTTGAGGCCGTATTCAGCGGCTTCAACTGCGCAATCAAATCCGCCGGGGCCGGAGCCGATGACAATGAGATCATAAGTCATCGGTCAGCTCCATGCCACGAGCGGCCTTGGTCTCGTCGAGACGCGTTACGGGTAGGGTCACCGGAGCGGCCTGGAGGGCTTCCGGATTGGTATCTACCAGTTGTGCGATCTCGATGAGGTCGTCGATGAAATGATCCAACGTTTCCTTGTTCTCCGTCTCGGTCGGTTCGATCATGATCGATTCCGGCACGATGAGCGGGAAGTAAATCGTGGGTGCGTGGTGGCCCTTGTCGAGCAGCGCCTTGGCAAAGTCGAGGGCGCGGACGCCTTTCTTTGCCTGATCAGCTGCGCTTGCCACGAATTCGTGCATACAAATGCGGTCGTAGGGGACTTCCAAATGGCCGTCCAGACGCTTACGCATGTAGTTGGCAGCCAGCACTGCGTTCTCTGTGGCGCGGGTCAGGCCGACACCGCCGAGGCGCAGGATGTAGGCATATGCTTTGAGCACCACGCCGAAGTTGCCGTAGAACGGCGCTATATATCCGATGGATTTCGGGTGATTGTAATCGAGGTAGAACTGACCGTCTTCCTGCTTCGCCACGCGGGAGATGGGCAGGAATTGTTTCAGCTTTTCGCAGACACCGACCGGGCCGGAGCCGGGGCCGCCACCGCCATGGGGTGTGGCGAATGTCTTATGCAGGTTGAGGTGCACGATGTCGAAACCGACGTCGCCCACACGCATTTTGCCCATGATGGCGTTCAGGTTAGCGCCATCGTAGTAGAGCAGGGCGTCGACCTTGCGCAACATCTTGACGATCTTGGGCAGGTGCGTTTCGAACAGCCCCAATGTGTTGGGACAGGTCATCATCATGCCTGCAACTTCATCGTCCAGCACTGCGGCCAGCGCGTCCGGGTCCACGATGCCGTTAACGGATTCGACAGTAACAACGTCGTAACCAGCGATGGCAGCGGATGCCGGGTTGGTACCATGAGCGGAGTCAGGCACGATGATCTTGGTTTTCTTGTTACCGCGATCCTTGTGGTAAGCGGCCATGAGCATGACACCTGTCAGCTCACCGTGCGCGCCCGCCATGGGGTGCAAGGTGTAGGCGTGCATGCCGGTGATTTCCGACAGCAGATGCTCGGTTTCGTACATGACCTCAAGTGCGCCCTGGCAGAGTCCACCAGCGCCTTGCAGCTGCGGCAGTACCGGGTGCAGGCGAGTGAAACCGGGCAGCCCGGCCACTACTTCGGTGAACTTGGGGTTGTACTTCATGGTGCAGGAGCCAAGCGGATAGAAATTACCATCCACGCCCATGTTGCGCTGGGACAGTTTGGTGAAGTGGCGCACCACGTCCAGCTCGGAAGCGGACGGCAGGCCGATGTCACCATCGCGCAGCAGTTCAGTAGGGATATATGCTTCTTCGGCCAAGCCTTCGCAGGGCCAACAGCCCTCGCGTCCGGCTACGGATTTTTCGAATATTGTCTTCATCGGAGCGCTCCTTTGAGCATCTCGGCGAAGATGCCGATCTGTTCTTCACTGGTCTTTTCGGTACACGCCACGAGCAGTCCGTTTTCCAGACCTTCGTAGTAACGGCCCAGCGGGAAGCCGGGGACAACACCACGCGCCGTGAGTTTGGCGGTAACTTCGTACGCATTCACCGGGAGGGTGATGGCAAATTCATTGCCGAACGGTCCCTTGGTGAGCATTTCCACGCCGTCGATGGCGGTGAGTCGGTCCGCGCAGATATGGGCACGTTCAATGGAGACGCGGGCCGCGCGTTTCATGCCGAGTTCGCCGAGTGCGCTCATGTGAACAATGGCGCGCAGGGCGCACAGTGACTGGTTTGAGCAGATGTTCGAAGTCGCTTTCTGACGGCGAATGTGCTGCTCGCGGGCTTGCAGGGTCAGCACGTATCCGGTGCGGCCTTCAGAGTCCACTGTGCGGCCAACGATACGGCCCGGCATCTGGCGAACCATCTTTTTGGTGCAGGTCATGATGCCGAGGTAAGGACCGCCAAAGGAGAGCGGCAGGCCGAGGGACTGGCCCTCTGCCACTGCGATGTCCGCGCCCATGTCGCCGGGTGTTTTGAGCAGAGTCTGCAACACCGGGTAACTTGAGACGATGGATATGGCTTTCTGCGCCTTGGCAGCGGTAAAAAGCTCGGTGAAATCGTTGATGGAGCCGAAGAAGTTCGGGTTCTGCACCAGCAGGGCAGCGGTCTCACCGTCGATGGCCGCTTTCAGTCCCTCAATGTCGGTCATGCCATCCTTGTGCGGCACGGTGACGAATTCGAGGTCTAGATTTGAGGTGTAGGATTCCAGCATGACCCGGTAAATCGGGTTGAGTGCTTCGGAGACGATGATCTTGCGGCGTTTGGTTTTGCGCACGGCCATCATCAATGCTTCGTAGAGTGCGGTGCCGCCGTCGTAGACGGAAGCGTTGGCGCACTCCATGCCGAGCAGGCGGGTGACAGCGGTCTGATATTCGAAGATCGCCTGGAGCGTTCCCTGTGATGCTTCGGGCTGGTACGGCGTGTAAGCAGTGTAGAACTCGCCGCGCATGGTCAGCGCGTCGACCGCAGCCGGTATATAATGATCATAGAAGCCTGCGCCAAGGAAGCTGGTGCGGTCGGTGGCGTTTTTGTTCGCCATGGCTTCGAGCTTGGTGACCACTTCCATTTCGCTCAACCCTTCGGGAAGGTCAAAACTCTTGGGGCGCATGTCGTCCGTGATCTCGGCAAAGAGATCTGCGATGGAATCCACGCCAATAGTGGCGAGCATTTCCCGGACTTCATCTTCAGTATGCGGGACGTAAGGCATAGCAGTCCTCGATATAAGTAGAAGTTATATAAAATAAAAGGCCGAGGTTTTCGCCTCGGCCTTATAAAGTCTTGCTAGTCAGCTTCGGCGTTGATGGCGTCGGCGTAGCCTTCCGCATCGAGTAGGCCTTCAGGCTCGCCCTTGATCTTGAACTTGAGCAACCAACCGTCGCCGTACGGCTCTTCGTTGACTTTTTCTGGAGCGTCTTCCAGCTCTTCGTTCACTTCGATGACTTCGCCAGTCACCGGAGCGTAGATTTCGCTGGCAGCCTTGACGGATTCGACAGAACCCATTTCGTTGCCTGCTTCGAAGGCGTCGCCGACTTCGGGCAGCTCAATAAAGGTCAGGTCGCCCAACTGTTCCTGTGCGAACTGGGTGATACCAACGGTGGCGATGTCGCCCTCAACCATGACCCATTCGTGAGATTTCGCGTAAAGCAGATCTTCGGGAATCATATGTAAGCTCCTTATAGAAAAAGTACTGTTTTCAATGCATCTGATTGGCTGTCTTTACCACGGTAAAAAGGTGTTGAAAACAGTAAATAAAATGACGCTTTCTCTGTAAAAAACTCGCTTGGCCGAAGATAGTCCGTGAACCGCCAAAAAGCTGACGTCGTTTGTTCTGTTTTGTGTTTAATCTATATTGATTTCAGGT
The DNA here is from genome assembly GCA_022712855.1 of Pseudodesulfovibrio sp. GTDB lineage: Bacteria > Desulfobacterota > Desulfovibrionia > Desulfovibrionales > Desulfovibrionaceae > Pseudodesulfovibrio. The sequence continues at coordinate 13,797 of JAFLJT010000225.1, forward strand.
TGTTATGTTTTTTGCGTATGTGATGCCGGTTACACTGTGTCTTTTCAGGTGATGCAAATAGTATTACGTTTGTTCTTGACGATAGCACGAAGTGGCCGTAAATGGTTCTGGACGTATGAAAGAGCAAACGACCAATATTGTGCCGAGGCCTGACCTCGCCGCTCTCGACCCCGGTTCCCGTGTGGAAGTGGAGGTTGAGGGGCGCGTTTGGTTGCTTGATCGAGCCGCAGATATGGAAGCGTTGTGGGACGCAATGGATGACGCCGATCTGGACGATGACGAGCGGCTGCCATACTGGGCTGAAGTCTGGCCCGCCAGCGTCCTGCTTGGGCGGCATATTCTGCGCAATCAGGACATGTTGAAGGGCAAGCCGTGCCTTGATTTAGGCTGCGGTTTAGGGCTGACAGGCATGATCGCCAGTTCCATTGGGGCACAGGTTGTTGCCTTTGATTACGAGTTGCCAGCCGTCAGATTTGCGCATCATAACGCGCAGTTGAATGACGTTCCGCAACCACTCTGGATGCTCATGGATTGGCGGCAACCCGCTCTTCAAAGAGGGGCGTTCGATTTCATATGGGGCGGCGATGTGCTGTATGAAAAACGATTTTTTGAGCCGCTGATTCAGCTGTTCCGCCACGCCCTTGCGCCGGGTGGAAAAATCTGGATCGGCGAACCGGTGCGCACCGTGTCCCGCCCTGTATGGGATGAGTTGCGCGATGAAGGGTTTGCGCCGGAAAAGCTGACGGTCGAAAAGGTCGCCTTGAGCGGTCTGAATATGACAGTAAATTTGTGGGAAATTACAATTCCTTAATTGGGGGAAGTATGGGTAAGACAATTCGTTTTGGTGTTTCGCTGGATTCCGATCTGTTGAAGAAGTTCGATGCGCATTGCGACGAGCGCAGCTATCAGACGCGGTCCGAGGCAATTCGTGACCTCATTCGCAACACGCTGGTGCAGCGCGAATGGGAACAGGCCGAAGGCGATCTGGCCGGGACATTGACGCTGGTCTATGACCATCACAAGTCCGGCTTGTCACAGCGTTTGACCGAGATTCAGCATGATGCCCATCATGTCATTCAGTCTTCCTTGCATGTTCATCTGGATCATCAGAATTGCCTTGAGGTTATCATTCTCAAAGGCGACGCCGACATCATCAAGGATTTGGGGCAGAAGCTTATCTCCACCAAGGGTGTGAAGCATGGCAATCTGGCACTCACGACCACAGGTAAGGATTTGATTTAAATGGAAGACGTACAGAAACAGCAAGCGAGTATCGCCATGCCCATCGACCGAGTTGGTGTGAAGGGACTACGGCTGCCGATCATTGTCCGTGACCGTGAATCTGGCATACAGCACACAGTGGCCGAAGTGTCGCTCTCCGTGGACCTGCCCGCCGAGTTCAAAGGCACGCATATGAGCCGTTTTGTCGAGGCGCTGGAACATTGGTCCGGCGAGCTTGATTACAATTCATTTCGCACATTGCTCGACGATATCGTCGTTCGTCTTCAGGCCCGAAGCGCCCATGTTCGGTTTGTGTTCCCATTTTTCCTGCGCCGTAAATCCCCCAAAAGCGGCGCTTCCGGGCTCATGGATTACACCTGTCGTGTGGACGGATTCCTTAAAGACGGAAAACTTAATTTTACTCTGGGCGCAGACGTTCCGGTGATGACAGTGTGTCCCTGCTCCAAGGCAATCTCTGACGAAGGTGCGCATTCCCAACGGGCCGAGGTTCGTATCCGTACCCGCTTCGACGGCTTTGTCTGGCTGGAAGATCTGATCGAGATCGGCGAAGAATCCGGCTCTTGTCAGGTCTACTCGTTGCTCAAACGCGAAGACGAAAAGTATGTCACCGAGAAGGCTTTTGCTAACCCGACATTCGTCGAGGACGTTGTTCGCGACGCGGCTAACGGGTTGACTCAACATCCGCAGATCAACTGGTTTAAGGTTGAGGTGGAGAGTTTTGAGTCGATTCATAATCACTCGGCGTTCGCGGTGATTGAAAGTGGAATATAGTTTAAGCTAGTTCTACTCAGTAATACTATGGAGGTACTATGCGCTCTATTGGGTTTATTCTAGCCATAGTCGTTGGGGCATTGGTTTTCTATGCCGCCGGCGTTGATGGGAATGTGAAGGCTGCACTACTGACTGGTATTGCAACTGCCTGGGGTATTCTTTTCGCTCAAAGTGCTGCACAAAAGAAGAGTGTCGATGAAGCGCATCGAGAAAAAAAGGTCGAAATTTATAAGAAATTTATCCGGAATATCGAAAAAATGATGGTTGCTACCAAAGAGGGAAGAAATATAGTCGATGCCGAGTTGGAAAAAGATATGCTCCGTATGAAGTCGGATATTATTTTATGGGGTGGCGTTGGTGTTGTTAAGGCCTTTAATGATTATGAGGCCGCGGCAGCGAAGCAAGAAAGAATGTTTTCTACTATTGAAAAGTTGCTAAGGGCATTTCGTGTAGATATTGGCTTGTCAAACACTACGATACACAATTTTGATCTTCTTGGGATGTATATTTCAGAAGAAAAATCAACAATACGGCGTCTTGATAGGGGTGAAACGAAGAATTAGTTTCAATGTTTTTTACTTGAGAAATCTAAATCAATAACCACCTAGGAGTCGACTATGAAACGTCTTACTCTCATTACTCTTTGTTTTTGTCTGGCCTTTGCTTTTGCTGCAAACGTTGCTCAGGCCGATGACCAAAAGCCGTTCTTCGTCCATTTTGTTGTGGTGTCCAAGACGATGCCGGACGGAACGGACGCTGGCCCTGCATTGTTGTCGTTCAAAGCCGAAACCATTAAATTGGCTGGTGGGTATACTGAACTTGGACAGTCTCGCGGTGGTTCTTTGGTAGACGGAAAAGTGCAGGATCAGGAGAACATTTCCTTTGTTATCGGTGCCAGAAAAGACATCAGTAAAGAGCTGAAAGAAATGACAAAGCGGCTCTTCAAAGGTGACGGTGCCTTCATTCTCGCATGGCCGGGCAAGGTGATGTTCTAAGCCGGGTTGCACTGCTTTTTGAAACGGCGTATATTCTTTACAGGCTGCTTCCCTTCAACGCTCATGAAGGGGACACATAATTATGTCTGATACTAATATCTCGGCTATGTCCGCTCTGGCTACTACCCAGGAGGTCTCGGCCAATAATGTTGCCAATGTCAGCACCGAAGGTTTCAAGGCCAGTTCGGTGGCTCTTGAGTCCGGCCCAGAGGGGCAGGGCGTCAATGTTGCTGCCATTCAGCAATCCACCAATGCGGGGCCGATGGTTGAGGGTGTGGAAGGTTCCAATACAGATGTCGGCACCGAGATGGTTGATATGATGACCACTGGGCACGCGTTCTCCGCCAATGCCGCTGTTATTCGTACATCGGAAGAGATGACCGGACATTTGCTCAATATGTCGGTCTAAATACACTGGTTGACAACTCCTCAGATTGTACCATACGGTCAATAATGGCCCGTCTGCGTGATCTCTCATTTGAGAGATTCAAAGTGCGGGCCATACTTGCGTATTTCAAAGAGGATACTATGACTAAAAAAGCTGTGAAGACTGATTACGATGTGATCATCGTTGGCGGCGGCCCTGCTGGGCTGTTTGCTGCATATTATTTGGGCGAACATTCTGATCTGGATGTGCTGCTCATCGACAAGGGCAAACGTCCGCTTAAGCGTGACTGTCCGCTGTCCGGAGATCAGGAATGTATTAAATGCAAACCCTGCAACATCCTGTGTGGTGTGGGCGGAGCTGGCCTGTTCTCTGATGGCAAACTCAATTTCATCCACAAGCTGGGCAAGACCGACCTGACGCAGTTCATCGGTGTTTCCGAGGCCAAGGCGCTCATTGATGAAACTGAGGAAATTTTCAATCGCTTCGGTATGGATGGCGCGGTCTATCCTTCTGATATGGATAAGGCCAAGGAGATCCGTAAGGATGCCCGCAAGCATGGCATCGACCTGCTGGTCATCAAGCAGAAGCATCTGGGCAGCGACAATCTGCCCGGTCATATTGCAGGCATGGCTGATCATATCCGCGAGCAAGGCGTGTATTTCCATACATCCGAGGAAGTTAAGGATGTTGTGGTCAAGAAAGGCCAAGTCACTGGCGTTATTGCCAATCGCAATGAATACACTGCCAAGAACGTCATTCTGGCTCCTGGCCGCGTCGGCGCGGAGTGGGTTGGCAGCGTGGTGCAGAAGCACGGCATCGAAGTCGCTCAGCGCGGCATCGAGGTCGGTGTGCGTGTTGAGGTCCACAATGAGATCATGCAGGACCTCTGCGAGATTGTGTACGATCCGACATTCTTCATTCGCACCAATAAATATGACGACCAGACACGGACGTTCTGCACCAACCCAGGCGGGTTTGTTGCGCTGGAAAATTATCAGGACTTCGTTTGTGTTAACGGCCATGCGCTGATGAACACCAAGTCTGACAACACCAACTTCGCCTTCCTGTCCAAGGTCGTGCTCAATGATCCCGTTGAGGACAATCAGGCATACGGCGAGTCCATCGGCAAGCTGGCGACCCTCATTGGTGGTGGCAAACCCATTTTGCAGCGCTTTGGCGATCTGCGACGCGGACGTCGTTCCACATGGGACCGTATTGCTAATGGGTACATCGAGCCGACCATGAAAAATGTGGTCCCCGGCGATATCGCCATGGCACTGCCTGAGCGTATTCTGACCAATCTTGTGGATGGTTTGGAACAGCTCAATAACATCGTGCCCGGTGTGTCCAATGATGAGACGTTGCTTTACGCACCCGAGATCAAGTTCTTTGCCACACAGGTGGAAACGAGAGAACATCTTGAAACGGCGGTCAAGGGGCTGTTCGTAGCCGGAGATGGTCCGGGTGTCGCTGGTAATATTGTTGGTGCGGCAGCGACGGCGTTGATTCCTGCCAAGGAAATTATTCGACGTAAATAGTAAAGATACCTGAGAAGATATGAAAAGCCCGATGTAATGTCGGGCTTTTCTTTTTTTGAGGTCTGGGCTATGTTTTTTCGGCGGACTTTTATATAAATAGGACTATTAATGCGTTGTGTGATCATTTTCATACTCTTGTGCTTATCACTCATTCCTTCTTTTGCCTTTGGTGCAGAAGAACAGGTGAGTCCTGCCGTTCTCAAAGTCTATTATCTCGAATTCCCCCCATATTATTATACGAACAATGATCGTCAACCTGATGGTTTTCTTTTGAAGAAAACCGAAGCAATTCTTCAACGCGCCGGGATAGAATCTGAATATGATAGCGTACCGGCAAAGCGCATTCTTCAGGATATGCGCAAGTTAGAGCCAACGTGTTCAATTGGTTGGTTCAAGACGCCTCAGCGCGAAAGATTCGCTCAATTTTCCAAGCCGATTTATCAAAATAAACCGCTACAGATTCTCTATCTCAAACAGAACGAATCACTTTTCAGGGATAAGACTTCTCTTGCACAGGTCATGGCTGACGAGACCCTCGTGTTTGGTCAATTGGAAAGCTATTCATTGGGTCCTGTTGTTGACCATATGATTAAAAAAAGCAGCCCGGAAACACGGCTTGTCGTGGGGGGGTATCCTCAATTGGTGCGCATGCTGGCTGCTCAACGATTTTCTTATCTTCTTGCTGCTCCCGAGGGGATCGACATCCTGATTGAGAAGAATCGCCTTGTTCCCGAGCTCTTTGTTCGTCAGTCAATGGCTGATATTCCTGCGGGAAACCTACGCCATCTGATGTTCAGCCGGGGCGTTTCGGATGAAACCATTATTCGGATCAATCGTGCTATTGATCATTTAAAATAAGGCCAGTAGATTCAGCAGATTAGAACATATTGTTTTTATTCTCTTGATTGTCCGAATTCCCCCGCTCTTAACCTATCCTTGTCTTTTTCTAGATTTTTTTTAACAAAAGTTACCCTCAACCGTTGACACAGCGTCATAAAGTTGACAGGGAAGATGTATATTATAGTAATAGCCAAAGACTGGGATGGTCATTTTGGCAGCTTATCCATGTGACTTTGGAGGATAAATGGCGCTTAACCTGGACGGTATTATCGGGGACAGCCCGGCCCTTGCGGAAGTCTTCAAAGTTCTGGGGAAGGTAGCACCCACAGACAGCACCGTGCTGGTGACCGGCGAGTCCGGTACTGGTAAGGAACTGGTTGTTCGCGCCTTGCATCAGAACAGCGTGCGGCGCAAGAAAGCCTTCGTGCCCATTAACTGTGGTGCCATCCCTAGAGAGCTGCTTGAATCCGAGCTGTTCGGTCATGAAAAGGGCGCTTTTACCCACGCCATTCGCTCCCGCCCGGGTCGGTTTGAACTGGCTGACGGCGGCACCATATTTCTCGATGAAATCGGCGAGATGGATCTGAGCCTTCAGGTCAAGATTCTCCGCGCCTTGCAGGAAAAGGAAATCGAACGCGTTGGTGGTACGTCCATCATGAAAGTCGATGTCCGCGTTGTGGCCGCCACCAACCGTGAGTTGGAAGAGGAAGTCAAGGCGGGACGTTTCCGCGAAGATCTTTATTACCGCCTCAATGTCATCCCGCTGCATTTGCCGCCTCTGCGTGAGCGCGGCAATGATATAATCACTCTTGCCAATCATTTTCTCTGCGGACACTGCGATAGTAAAGATCGCAAGATTATGAAGCTGTCGTCCAAAGCGGAGCAGATGCTCATGACCTATTCTTGGCCCGGCAATGTCCGTGAGCTTGAGAATTTCATGGAGCGGTTGTCCATTCTCTGTGACGGCAACGTCATTATGCCGGAAGATCTGCCAGCCAAAATTTTTGAAGATATTGGTGAGAAGCCGCTCCTGAAGGTTGAAGAGATTGTTCCCATGCGGTCTGCCGGGTTCGACTGGCCAGTGCTCAAGGACATGTCTGACAAAGACCTCAAGCTCAAGGAGTTCCTTGAGGCCATCGAAGGGCGTCTTTTGGCTGAGGCTTTGGAAAAGGCGGACGGCGTCAAGAACAAGGCTGCAGAGCTGGTTGGTATCAAGCGAACAACGCTTATTGAGAAGTTGAAGAAGAGGGGCCTGCTCTAGAGGTGGCTCATTCGATTTGTACGATTGGCAAACAGAGTGTGGAGAAAGGTTTGAGTGCAAGGCGCAAAAATACCTCAAGGCCGACGCGTAGTCTTTCTACGCGAGGATTTGAGGTATTTGCAGCACTGCAGCAATCGAGCCTTTATCTGCAATCTGATTTATTAGCACGAGTATTGCATAACTATTCGATGTGACTGTGAAAAGTGCCAAATATCCCATCTGGCCCATTGCGTTGGCCCTGCTGATCGGGTTGCTTTATGCTTCCCCGGCGGATGCCTTGCGCGTGAATATTTCCTCCCAGGGCGACTCGGATAAACTCGTTTTTTCCTTTGATTCTGGTGAATTACCAAAGGTCACCGTCCGTCGAACCGGTACGAAAGCCCTGACCATTACTTTTCCCGCCACCACATGGGATACCGAGCCTAAGCCGGGGAGCAAAGATTTCCCCGGTAAGCTGGTCAAATCCATCCGCGCCACCAATAATGGTGTACAAATTGTCACTAAGACCAATGCGTTCGGTTTTATTAAGATGCCAATTCCGGGTAAGCCGGAATTTGTTCTGCAAATTTATCGCGACCCCATTGGTGCGCGTTGGAAACCTCGCAAATCCGTCGCCGTGGCTGCCGCTGCTCCCGCTCCTGCACCCGCAGCCGCACCAGTACCAGTCTTTGAAAAGCCCACGGTCGCTCCTGCCCCTGTTCTGGCCCAGCCGAATGCAGTGACTCCGGCTCCGGTGCAACAGGTTCAGCAGCAACCGCAAGCGGTGCAGTCAGTGCCACAGCAAGTAGCGCCTGCGCCCGCTCAAGGTGAAGCAAACCTTCCGCCCGAAGGCAGTGCCCGCAGTGATCGCAAACCATTTTTCTCTGTTCCGTATTCCGTACGGACCGAAGTGACGCCCCCAGGACAAGCCCAGCCTGTTGCTCAGGTTCCGGCCCCTGCTGCCTCACTTCAAGTTGCTCCCGAAGCTGAATCCGGTGTCTATCCTCCGGCCAGTGAACTGCGGTTCAAGGCCGTGAACAAGAT
>JAFLJT010000098.1 GCA_022712855.1 Pseudodesulfovibrio sp.
ATGTGGACCAGTGACCACCAGCGCTTTTTTTATGGAAAGATTGGACGCATGTTGACCGGCCAGCATGGCAGCGCCTGCGCCGAAAACAAATTCCGGTGCAACAAATTTCCTGAGTTCGGAAATATCATATTCAGACACAACACACTCCTTCCCGATTCAATCGAAGCAAGATACGACCCTACTTCATTTAGTACGCAATCAGAAGGGCTGAGTAAAATCAATTAGAATAATTATAACAAAACCAGATTTACTGGTTGTGAAAGTCTGCTTCTCCTATGCCTCAGAACGCTCGCTCATAAGAACCAGCAATCGGTCAATTTCGATGTCCAAGGCAGCCAGTGCAGCCTTGCTATCGCCCTCTTGCTGACAGACAGATTCCAATTCAGCGGCCGCCAGTGCTGCGGGATGCGCACCAATAGAAGCACACACAGACTTGATCGTATGGGCCAGAGAATGGGCTACTCCAAAATCTTCGGAACCCACAGCCTGCTTGATTTCCTCAAGCATAATCGTCAATTCCTGACGTGCCGTTTCCAGGAAATCATGGAATATGGCGTCATCAACACCGAGGTCTTCCATGGCCTTGTCCGGCGTCCATGAAGGAAGGTCACTGCTGTCCTGCGTCACTGATGTCGCCGTAGGCGTAGAGTCAGATTCCGCATCATTCTCAGCAGACGGAGGCGGAGGATTGCTACCGACCAAACGATTGATGACAAATGAAAGTTCGTTAAAATCAACGGGCTTGGATACATAATCATCCATACCCGCACTCAGACTCTTTTCCCTGAATTCCTTGAGCGCATGGGCCGTCACCCCGATAATGGGGATATTCGGATTGGGTATGGGCCCACCTGCCATGGCAGACCGAATCGCCTTGGTGGCAGAGATGCCATCAAGGACAGGCATTTCAATATCCATGAGAATCAGATCAAAAGGTTCGCGCTTAAGCAGGTCGAGCACTTCAAGGCCATTCCCCGCCACGGAATAGGTGTAGCCCATATCTTCCAGACGCAAGGTGGTGACCATGACATTGACTTCGTTGTCCTCGGCAATCAGCACGCGGATGGGCCTCGGCGGGGCCTCTGGCATGTCGGGGCGTCGTTCAGCAGGGACAGGGCAGAAAACGCCCGGCTCGTACCATACGGTAAAGGCAAAGGTGCTCCCCTGACCGATCTTGGATTCCACACAGATACTCCCACCCATGAGGCCGATGAGCTGTTTGCAAATGGCAAGACCAAGACCAGTGCCACCAAAGGCGCGAGTGGTCTGAGAGAAGCTTTGAAAGATAGTATCCATGAACTCTTCGGGAATACCGATGCCAGTATCCTTCACTTCAAAGACAAGCCCCACCGTACGAGGATCAGACGCACTACGATGTGGGTCGGGCTGAGCAAGCGCCACACTAATGGCAATGGACCCTCTGTGAGTAAACTTGATGGCGTTGCCCACAAGATTCATCAACACCTGCCGCAGGGAAAGAGGATCGCCCTTGACGCACTCTTCCACCTCATCTGCAATATCCAAAACCATGTCCAAACCCTTCTGGCGGGCCTGCATCTCAAGCCCTTTAATGGTAGTCTGAATATGGAACGGCAGGTCAAAATCAACTCGGTCCAAGGTAAGCTTGCGTGCTTCGATCTTGGACAAATCAAGAATATCATTAATAATATTCAGCAAGTGCTGCGACGAATCCATGACTGTTTTCAGATAGTCACGCTGAACGTCATTCAAATCCGTCTGCAATGTGATGTCAGTCATGCCCACAATAGCATTCATGGGCGTCCTGATCTCGTGACTCATGGCAGCAAGGAATTCACTCTTGGCCCGGTTGGCAGCCTCAGCATCCTCACGAGCACGCACGAGATCGTTCTGAACACGGCGATGTTCGGTAACGTCGTCCCAGGCCCAGATAATACCCTTTTCCAGACTCTCGGGGTCCACTGCCTTGGCGTACATACGACACCAAAGAACGTTGCCGTCCTTGTCCCGGAACGCCTGTTCAGTGTTAAAATCGCCCCGTTCGGACAAAGCCTCGCGTGATGCCTTAACAAAATCATCCACTGCACTGTGAGAATCAAGAAGCACAGACACATCATTGCCAATAAGCTCACCGGGCAGATACCCAAAAATTTCCGCACCCCGGCGGTTGATCGTCACAAATTTACGACTGCGCGACATGGCAATGCCCATAAGGGAATTCTCCAGAATTGCCTCGAACTTGGACAAGGACTGACGGATACGGTTCTCCGATTCCTTACGCACGGTAATATCACGCACGTTGGCAAGAATCGCTTCCTGACCATGGAAATAGATACGGTTCAGGTACACTTCAACATCGAACTCACTGGCGTCATGAGGGCGTCTGGCCCGCCATTCAAAATATTGCGGCGTGCCATTGATCACTGCCCGCCATATGGAAGACAGACGATAGGTCGCGTTGTCCCGGCTGGAGATATCGCGAGCGATGGAAAGGTCGCCCGTCTCATTCCGAGAAACCCCGTACATCTTCAGCATACGGTCATTGACGTCCAGAATACGCCCCGACACATCGTGAATAAAAATGGCGTCATGTGAGGCATCGAATACCGTGCGCAGGGCCTCGACACTCTCTTTGACTTCGCTGGTTCTTTCCTTGACCCGTTCCTCCAGAAACTGCTGAGCACGGCGTAAATCTTTCTGCGCCTGCTTGCGTTTGGAGGTATTGGCGACCAGCACCAGAATGATGATCATCTGAATGGTGGTGAATGCGGCACCAATCCAAATAAACGTTGTATGCTCCGAGTAGAAAGAACTCGGCCGATTGATGATTTCGCTCTCTTCAGGCAGGGAGGACATCTTGACGCGATGCAGCTTGAGTTGTTCATAGTCGAACATAAGCTGAGACACGCCCTCCTGGATGACAGGGATATCCTTGGGATGCCGTCCGGCCAGCACATGCAGAGCGATTTGGGCCATGGATTGCCCCTGATTATAACCGGTGGACAACATGCCGCCCACTATGCCGTGCCCCAGATCGAAATCAATAAGCCCGTACACTGGTGTTTTGGCCCGAGCAGATATGGCCTCAATCGCTTCAGTGACGTCATAGAAACGTCCTTGTTTGTCGCGATAGTAGACACCATAGAGTATCAATGTATTGCTGGGCAGAGATTCTACTTCCTTGAGCAACTCTGTCAGGTCCAGATTACCGGAATATCGAATTGTAACGTCTGGGGTAAAATTCTCAAGTTCCCGGCGTATTGTTTTGGTAATGGCCTTACCCGTCGGGGTATAATCGTTGATGATGTAGACAGATTTGGTTTCCGGGTGCAGCTTGAGCGCCCACCACAAGGTGCCCTTGGCATCAACATTCTCAGCCACACCCGTAAAGAGCGGGTGCTCTTCGATCAAGTTGTCGCTATAAAAATTGATACCACAAAAGACCACAGGCACATCCGGGAACAACTTGCCGTGATACCGCCGCATAAACTCGAATGCATTGTTGTCCGTGACCATGATCAGGTCGAGTTTAATGCCCTTGTATTTATGCTCAAACACGTCCTGAAGCTGCTGCAGATAATGCTCGTTGAACTCCACCCGCTTGGTGTCCATATTCTCCACATGAAGAAGAATACCCGTCTCTTTCGGCCGAAGAACATCAGTCAGCCCACGAAAAATCTCTTCATTCCAAATGAAATTCTGATGATAGGAATTGAGCAACAATATCTGCTTACGGTCATCCGGCCGGGCCTGTGCATCTTCACAAAGCAAACCCAATATACACGCCATAAACACCACCAACAACAAAGTGGTGTTCAGCAAGCGTCCGGGCGCGAAATGTCGTCGGCAATGATTCATGGCGATACCCAACTATTATAGAGGTCGAACATCCCTACCAAAAGGGCGCGAATTAATAAAGGGGGGAGGTCTTTTGTCGCTTTCTCCGCCCGAACCCTGTCAACAGGACAAGTTATGCTTTTTTCGCCCGTTATCATGCCATTCTCACCCGTTTTCAGTTTGGGCCAAAAACCGGGGTTACAGTTTCGGATAGCGACGGAGAACCACCCACCCGGAACACCGTGTACAGGGGAAGGGAAAACTACTTCACCAGTCGCAAATCTATGCAAGGAGCGCGATAGCTCCTGCGAAACTGTAAGGAGTTTTTTGGATGAAGAAATGTAAGTATTTATTGTTGGCAGCGATTATGACCATGCTGATGTGTGGTGCGGCGTCTGCCGCGGACTTTGAAACACGAGGTAGCGCTGTTGTCACAGGTATTCAGGTGGCCTCTTCCAGTAGCTCCACTGCGTACACAAGTTCCGGTATCTGGGTCACCAACATCAGCGGAACTGATGTGACATGTAAAATTACCGCATTCAACCACTACGGGGATGACATCAGTTCATATATAGATGTTCTCGTAGGTAGCGCAACCTCAACCGGCAGCTCCACCCTTGGTTCGGGCGGCGGTGCATTTTCACTGCCAGCCAATGAAACTCGAATGGTACGCATCTACGATTCGGGCCTTAACAAGTCCCATTACGGATATGCACTTATCGAATGGTCCTCTGAAGATGCAACTGTCCGAAAAGCCATTATCGCCCAAGGGAACCGATACACATACATGAGTGGCGCCTTGCAATCCAGCACACTCGCCGTCAATAGCGGCCAGCCCTTCTAACCCAACAGACACAACCAGAGGGACCACACCTCGACACCCGGGACATCCTTCTCAACGCACGTTGAGGAGGGTGTCCCTCTTTCGTTCCCAGTCTGTCATTCTTGACACCCTTTGTCGTATGGGCAAGAATTCATACCATGCGGGCCTACTTTATCCATATCTTCATACTCTGCCTCACTCTGCTGGGCACAACCGCTGCCAGCGCCTGGGATCTGACTATCTATTGCGAATACCCACCGCCCGAAGGCGTGACCATTGGCAGCAAGGGCGGTCTGATTTACGATCAGGTATGGGAACTCATGCGCCGTACGGACATTGAGGAACCGATCCAAACAGTCTCCTGGAAACGGGGGTATGCCGAAGCGACCAGCGAGCCCAATATAGGACTGTTTCCCACCACAAGGACCAAGGAACGCGAAGAGCTCTTCCATTGGGTCGGCCCCATCCTGCGGGTGACTTGGGTCTTCTACGCCCATGCTGATTCAGGGATTACAATCACTTCTCTGGAGGATGCAAAAGCGGTACGCTCCATC
>JAFLJT010000010.1 GCA_022712855.1 Pseudodesulfovibrio sp.
CCCGAAATGCGCCGAAGCCGCAGTTGCAACCAGTAGAACAAGTGCACAGGACAAAAATATCAATTTCGCTTTTTTCATGTGTTTCCTCTCTCTGTTTTGCCGACATGAAAATGAATTTCATGCTCGAATGATGCATACTAATATCAAATTAGTAACACAGGTCAAGGAGAAATTATTATTTCATTCTTTACTCAACGAGTAGGAAATCGCTCTATTCTGAGGATTTACGCCACCGACGAGCCAAACTAACGCCAGAAAGGTTGTGCCACAGGCTGAACAAAGCGCCCGGCAAAGCGGTGGCGGCACCAAAGTGTTTGACCGCCAAGGCCACACCAAGACCGGAGTTCTGCATGCCAACCTCAATAGCAATAGTCCGGGCATCGCGCTTTGAACAACGGGCCAGTCGGGCAACGCCGTACCCTGCTGCCAGCCCAAGACCGTTATGCAGGACAACGGCGACCAATACGAGGAACGGGAAGGCCAGAAGCGTCTTCTGGTTCAGACCGATGATACAGGCGATGAGCAGTGCAATGACGGTGATGGACAAGGCCGGGAAGTAACGAAGAAATGGTTCCAGGCGTTTACGGAATATCCGGCGGAGGATAAGGCCGTCGACCAAGGGGAAGAGCACAATCCAAAAGACGGACTGAACCATGGACCAGAAGTCAATTTCGATCTGCGTATCCAAAACAAGATAGATGATGGTCGGGGTGAGGATCGGGGCCAGACAGGTAGACGCCAGCGTCATGGTCACAGACAGCGGCACATTGGCCTTGGCGAGGTAGGCGATGACGTTGGACGCCGTGCCACCGGGACATGCGCCAACAACAACCATGCCGATCACAACTTCGGGCGGCAGGTCTAGAATAAAGGAAATACCCACGGCCAAAGCGGGCATGACCGCGTATTGCATGAACATCCCAAGGCCGACCAGCGGCCACTTTCGCAGGATGTCACGGAAGTCCTCGAAATCCAGCGTCAGGCCCATGCCGAACATGATAATGCCCAAAGCAAGGGCGATGTGCGGTCTCATCCAGGTAAAGGATGGAGGATACACCAAAGCCACACCGGACAGGACAATGGCAATGATGATGAAATGCTTTTCAATAAATTGGGGAATGGCGTCAAATTTCATACAGTGGAGGTGGCTGAAATGCGACGCCATGTCAACGGAGAGAACGAAAAAAGGCGAACTCTAGTGCGCCTCAGATTGATGACAACCCCCAATCGGGCAGGCTGCTGAGAAAGGTTCGAGTGCAAGGCGCAAAAAAAGATCAGGGCCGAAGGCCGACTAGCCGTTGACGAGTCTTCGAGGATTACGGATATCGAGAGCAGAGATGTACTTCCTGTACGTTAGGATCTGATCTTTTTGCAGCAACGCAGCAATCGGGCCTTTATCAGCAGCCTGGGAGGTATTATAAGCCCCTCGGCTTGACGCACCTTTTCTGCTAGGCTGCCGCTATGATCGACACCACCGACCTCACCACGCGCCCCATTCCCACCGTAATTCGCCAGGTAGCTGTCCCTGCCAGCGTGGGGTTTTTCTTTCACACCATGTTTAATGTGGTGGATACATGGTGGGCTGGACGCATCGACACTGAGGCCATCGCGGCGCTCGCACTCTCGCTGCCGGTCTATTTCATCATTACATCACTGGCCAGCGGCATCGGCACCGGTTCAACTGCGCTCATGGGCAGTGCACTCGGGGCAAAAGATCGCAAACAAGCCTCACTCATCGCCGTACAAATGCTCGGATTCGGCGTTATCCTTAGTATAGTGCTCGCCTGGTTCGGCCTGACATTCTCCCCCACCATATTCAGCTGGCTTGGCGCAGAGGGACCGTATCTTGAGACCTGCCTCGCCTATATGAACCCGATTTTCGCCTGCAATATCGCCACTGTTTTTCTGTATCTTTTCAATGCGATACTGCAATCTCAGGGCGACACAAAAAGTTTTCGCAACGTGCTTATTTTCACCGCCGTCATGAACATCGCCCTGGACCCATGGTTTATCCTCGGCGGCTTTGGCCTGCCTGCCATGGGTATCGCTGGCGTGGCATGGGCCACCGTCCTCCTGCAAGGTTGCGGCGCGATTTATCTCGCTTTCAAGGCGCGCAAGACCGGCCTCATGGTGACCAATTCTGGAAGAAATCTTATCCCCCGCCCGAAGATTTATGCTCAAATCGCGCATCAGGGTTTCCCTGCTGCCCTCAATTTCATGACCATCGCACTGGGCTTTTTCGTGATCTTCAAGTTCGTCAGCCAGTTCGGCGCGGAAGCATCTGCCGCGTACGGCATCGCCACCCGCATTGACCAGATCGTATTACTACCGACCATCGGCCTCAATGTCGCGTCGTTGACCATCACCGCCCAGAATTACGGGGCCGGACACATTTCGCGCATCAGTGAATTAATGCGAAAGAATTTGAAGTACGGAGCGATGATTCTGATACCGCTCTCAGTGCCAATTTTCCTTTTTGCCGAACATTTTATGGCATTTTTCACCAACGACCCGGCGGTTATTTCCATCGGAGCCGAGTACCTGCGAATCGATGCCTTTACCCTGTACGGCTATGTCATCATCTTTGTTTCAACCTCGGCGTTACAGGGCATGAAGCGCCCGGCCTTTGCCATCTGGATGGGGATTTCGCGACAAGTCCTCGCGCCATGGGCACTATTTACTCTGTTCACCGTTGTCCTCGGATACGGCACTATTTCATTATGGTACGCCATTGCTGGCATCGTCTGGACCTCGGCAATCATCGCCTTCTGGTACGCACGACGGACTATCCGCCGGGTTGAAATGGAAACAGCAGCAGCACAACAATAAAAAAAGGGACCATCCAACGGTCCCTTTTCCATTTATATCTTCACGACAGGCTTTTTACCTACCGCTTCATGCCGTGCTTTTTTAAAAGCTCATACAAATACCCGCGAGATACCCCAGCGACCTCGGCGGCTTTTTTCATATTTCGGCTGGTCCGGCCAAGAAGCATTTCCACATATTCCCGCTCCGCTTTGTCTCGATAGTCTTTCAATTTTGGGAAGGCTTCTACTGTGGGTGTAGCCAACGGGGCCGGAGACGTCGGCAACGCATCAAGTCCCTGCTGGGCAGCCTTGATACGTACCTGTGTTGGCAGATGGCGGCTGTAGATAACGGGGCCGTCATGCGCCGCAGCAAGAGCGCGGCGTAAGGCGTGTTTCAATTCACGAACGTTACCCGGCCATGGGTAGGCGCGAAGTGTGGCCCAAAATTCGTCGCTGATTTCTTTGTCACAATCATTGGTTTCCGAACACGCCTCATCAATATAATGCCGGGCCAATTCTTCCAGATCGTCCAGCCGCTCACGCAGGGGCGGCAAGGTGACGGTAACACCACGCAGACGATACAACAAATCACTGCGGAACAAACCGAGCCGCGCCATTTCTTCAAGATTCTTGTTGGTAGCAACGACCAGACGGAAGTCTGACTCGCGCTCCTTCTGACTGCCCACAGGTCGGAAACAACCAGTTTCCAATACGCGCAGGAACGACGCCTGCATCTCGAGCGGCAGCTCGCCAATCTCATCCATGAACAAGGTTCCGGTATGCGCCTGAGAAACAACGCCCTCGCGGGAGCGGTCCGCACCAGTGAATGCGCCACGCACATGGCCGAACAATTGTGAACCGATAAGCGTGGGCGACAAGGCCGCACAATCCAAGGTGACAAAGGGGTTTTGGGACCGCCCGCTCTGATTGTGCACAGCCTTGGCGAACAACTCCTTACCAGTGCCCGTTTCGCCAAAAATCATGGCCGTGACATCCATGCTCGCGGCCTCGGCAATCTTGGTAAGACACCGTAGAAGCTGCGGGCTGGAACCAACAATACCTGATGGCTGGGAGCTGACAGACGGCGCAGCCATCTTATGTGAGTGATAGGTGACCACATCGCGCATGGACTGCTCGATTTTATCCACGGTGAGCGGTTTGGTCAGATATTCCCAACCGCCCTGCTCAAGAACGGTGGCCGCACCGGAAGAATCCCCATAACTGGTGATAACGATGATCTCCGGGCTGGAAGGTAATCCCTTGAATCGACCAAGCTCCTTGATGCCATTGCCATCGGGCAGCAGTACATCGAGGAAAACCACGTCATGAGCACCTGTTTCGGCCATGGCCCACCCTTCGGCGAGAGACCCTGCGGCTTCGAAGGTGTGCCCCATGCCCGTGGCAACATCGCTGAACAGGACATGCATCATCTGCTCGTCATCAATGAGAAGTATTTTTGCCATTTACGCCTCCATGACGTGCGTCAGCGCGATCATAGCCGCGTCGGATGTCACTTTGAGTGTATCCATGAGTTCCGGAATTTCGGTGAGCCTGTCCTCGCGCACAGCCATTTCTATGGCCGAAGCGATCTCGGTCATGGCATCAGCCTGAATCATACCTGCGGAATTTTTGAGGCCATGGGCCAGGCGCAGCACTTCGTCCATGTTGCCGTCAGCCACATGATCGGCCAAATCCGCGAGTTTTGGCGGCGTATCATCAAGGAAGGTGACGATGAGTTTCTTAAACAACTCGCGCCTGCCGCCGAGTCGTTTAAGTGCGGCCTCAACATTGATAATATCATCCGGCTTCACCACTTTTTTCTCCAATATCGAGGCTGATTTCTTCGTGTCGGAACCGCTATGCACCGCCACAGCCATGAGCAAGTCACGGCTTTCCATGGGTTTGACTACGTAGCCGTTCATTCCCGATTCCATACATTTTTCTTTATCGCCACGAACGGCAAAAGCTGTCGCCGCGATGATGGGAATGGACCGCGCGTGTTCGCCCGCCTCACCCGCACGGATACGGCGGGTGGCTTCCAAACCATCCATCTCCGGCATCTGCACGTCCATGAACACCAGATCAAATTCGTCGTTGCGCAATTTTTCCAAAGCTTCCAAACCGTTTTCCGCGATGGTCACCGAGTGCCCGGCCTCTTCAAGAATTTCCATGGCAAAGGTCTGGTTGAGCGGATTGTCCTCGGCCACCAACACCCTGCATGGAGACGAAATCGGGGCTTCGACCTGCGGTTGTATTGCGGCCTCAACGGATTCTGCTTCACCGGGCATTGCAAGCACGACATCAAAAGAAAAAGTCGACCCGGTGTCCGGTGCGCTTTCCACTGAAATTGAACCGCCCATCATCGTGACGAGCTGGCTGCAAATGGCAAGACCAAGCCCGGAACCTTCATGTTTTTTGGCGTAGGAATCGTCCACCTGGCGAAAGCTCTCAAAGATATCCGCCTGCTCGTCCGCCGGGATACCGATACCAGTATCCTGCACCTCAACCTTAAGCCGTATCTGCTCAGGGTCGTCAGCCTTGACCGGCACCAGTGAATCAAGAGTGATTCGAACAGTCACACTGCCGTCCGGGGTGAATTTCACGGCGTTACCCACCAGATTGGCAATGATCTGCTTGAGGCGGAAGGCATCACCTTTAAGGAAACGGGGAACAGCCTGCGCCACGGTGCCGCTGAGCGACAGCCCCCGGTTACCCGATTCGAAACGGAAAGTTTTCAGCGCATCGTCGAGCGTATCCCGCACGTCAAACGGCTTGTTTGCCAGCTCAAGCCTCCCGGACTCCAAACGGGAGAAGTCGGTGATGTCCTTGACAATTTCAAGGAGCGTCCATGCTGAGTGACGTACCATGTCCGCATATCGCCCCTGCGTCTGCCCAAGTCCCTTTTTCTGCATCAGTTCGGTCATGCCCATGATGCCGTTGAGAGGCGTGCGCATGTCGTGACTCATGTTGGCGAGGAATACGGATTTGGTGCGATTGGCTTTTTCCGCTTCTTCCTTTTTATTCTGCACCACAAAGGTGGACCCGCAGATACCGACAAACCCCACAAGGAAGATAAGAGAAAAGGCGAGGTGAGTCTGGGCCACAGAGCTTTTTCGGGTCTGGATGAGCGGTGCGGCAGAAAAGGTGACTGAGATACCGCCAAGAATGGACTTGCCAACATGCCCGTATTGAGCATGGCAGCGCATGCATTCCTTTTCCGTTTTGAGCGGGGCCATATATCGAAAAAGCAACCCTTTTGGGGTGCCCACCATCTCGAATTTGTCTTCCGCCCCCTGTTTAAACTCCTGTAGGGCTTTGACTTCCCAATCGTCTGCTACATTTTCCGGCCGAATGGGGTCGAGGCTGGTGATGTGGAACTGCACCTCATGGTCATCCTTGGCAATGGCCGAAATCTGCCGAGTCATGTAGGCGGGATTGACCTTGGTCAGTGTGACGCCTTGGACGGTTTCCACGGTCCGGTCTTCTTCCGGAAGGTACGGGTTGGGCGGATTCTCCGGCGTGGAGAGTACATACACACCACCGTGGGCTGCATTCCAGGCGCGTGTGACCACAATCTGTTGAAAAAAGGCTCTGGCCTCGCGCTCGGCCATGCTGGCCACGTGCGCCCGCTCTGAACGTACCGACCAGATGGCGAGTACCAGCAGAAACAGAAGCCACAAGATTCCAAGCCCCAACGGCAGGACCAGACGACTTCGAAATATTACGCGCTTCTCCATGAACAACTCCCAGAACAAGAACCCAAGCCGAAAGGGCCTGGAAAGTGTCACCTATACCGAACAATGGTCAGGTATACATGACAGGTGTCATAAATAAAGGACAGCCTTTTCCAGTTCTCCTGTTTTTTGTTCTCACTGCGGATCGGAAAGCCCCTGTTTGCAAGGGTTAAAAAATATTACGAAAATAGCTCCCCATGGCATGAAACTTGGTATATGTTGGCGATAGTATTTTTCTATCTGGGTTGTTCATCGTTTGACAATCCAGTTGTGAGGGTGGAAGAGGTTTGCGGCTTTCGGTCGCTACAGAACATGTTATTAGGATGGCTGTGGGATGGCGCTCAGTGGGGTTCAGGTGAACACGAAACTGTTGCCAGACCTTTGTAAGCAGCTCAATCCGAAAACACTACAATAAGGAGTTATGTTTGTTGGAATTGGTGAAAGTCACTGACTTAGTGAAAGCTGAGTTCTCATAATTCCTACCAGCGAGGTACCTATGAAATTAGAGACTGCGCTTCGGTATGGGGCAATGTTGGCCGTGGCGGTCGCAATAGGGATGGGAGCGTATTTGACCAAAGAGTCAAAAGCGACTTCCTATCTTTCGAGCGACGCAAAGGCTTGCATAAACTGTCACGTCATGGAGAGTTACTACGCAACTTGGGAGCACAGTTCGCACCGCGAACGGGCTGTCTGTGTTGATTGTCATTTGCCGGTGGATAATTACATCGACAAATACGCGTCCAAATCTCTTGACGGATGGAACCATTCCAAGGCCTTTACGCTGAACACTTATGGCAGACGCATGCTCATCTCTGATGATGGCGCACGCCGGGTGCAGGAAAACTGCATCAGATGCCACGCAAGTCGTTCAAAAACATTGATCAAGAACGTCGACCGTTACCATGCCTTTGACTCTGAGAATCTTGGAGACAGAAAGTGCTGGGAATGCCATCGCGAAGTGCCGCACGGAAAAGTGCGAAGCATCAATGGCACACCCAACAATCTTGGCGTGAAATGGGACAGATAACCAAACCTATTTTTCTATAGGGGGCAAGAATGAAAAAGAATACGTTAATACTCGTCATCGCCATATTGGGCATAAGCTTCATGACCTACATGATGCTCTCCATCGGCGAAAGAAAACAGGAACAGGCGATCCTCAATACCGCTCCGATCATCAAAGCCGAGGGCATTGAGACACGGAGCGATAAATGGGCTGATGCCTATCCTCACCAGTATGATACCTGGAAACAGACCGCTGAAAGTAATGAAATCGAGGACATGGTCAAGAAGTATCCCCAACTCGCCATTCTGTGGGCCGGATACGGTTTCTCCAAAGATTATAATGCACCTCGCGGCCACGCTAACGCTCTGATAAGCAACAGGAGCACCCTGCGCACAGGCGCACCCACCGGCCCCAACGACGGTCCCATGCCCATGGCATGTTGGGCTTGTAAATCTCCCGACGTACCCCGCCTTATGCAAGAACACGGTGAACTGGAATACTTCACTGGCAAGTGGGCGCGTGCTGGCGACGAAATCGTGAACCCCATCGGTTGCGGTGACTGTCACAGCTCCCAGGACGCTCAGCTGACAATCACCCGTCCGTACCTCAAGCGTGGCCTCGACGCCATCGGCATGACTGAAGATAAGATCACTTACCAGGACATGCGTTCCTTGGCGTGTGCTCAGTGTCACTCTGAATATTACTTCAAGAAGACACCGTACACTGACAAAGATGGTAAGGATCAAATCGCAGCTGTCGTAACCTTCCCTTGGGCCAAGGGCCTCGCCGCTGAAGACATGGAAGAATACTACAACGAAATTGAGTTCAAGGACTGGACCAACAAGATGTCCAAGGCTCCCATGCTCAAGGCGCAGCATCCCGGTTACGAGATCTTCACCACTGGCGTTCACTTCAAGCGCGGCCTCGCCTGTGCTGATTGTCACATGCCTTACACCCAGAAGGGTGCAATCAAGTTCTCCAGCCATAAGATTCAGAAGCCCCTCAACGATATCGCCAACACCTGCCTGACTTGTCACAAGCAGAGCGAGAAAGAGTTCAAGGATATCGTTCAGGAAAAGCTGGATCGTAAGGACCAGTTGAACGTCATCGCCATGGACAACCTGGCTGCCGCTCACCTGACCGCCAAGAAGGCCTGGGAAGTTGGCGCAACTGATGCAGAAATGGCACCGGTCCTCGCGACCATCCGTTCCGCACAGTGGCTCTGGGATTACTCCATTGCCAGTCACGGTTCCTTCTTCCACGCTCCTGGCGAGACCCTGCGTCTGCTCGGCGTAGCAGGTAGCAAGGCTCAGGAAGCTCGTATTACCCTGGCCGGAATCCTGGCCAACTACGGCGTGATCAACTACCAGATTCCTGACATCTCCACCAAGGAATTGGCCCAGCAAGTTGCTGGTGTCCCGTTTGAAAAGCTGGTGAAAGCCAAGCTGGACTTCAAGAAGGGCTTGATGCAGGAATGGATCACCGACGCCAAGGAAGACGGACGTCTGACTTCCACATTCGTTGAGGACCTCCCGGTTAAGTCTGCCTACCCGCAGAACTAAGCTCAAAGTCTGTATTAAACAATAAACAAGGCCCCCTGCACATGCAGGGGGCCTTCTCTTTTAGGGAAGCACTGCATAATTGCCCGCTGGCGTCGTTGCTTCAAAAAGTTCAAACCCTCACGTACAGGAAGTACATCTCTGCTCTCGATATCCGTAAGGCTCGAAGACTCGCCTAACGGCTAGTCGGCCTTCGGCCTTAAACTTTTTTCGCGCCTACCCAGCGAACAATTCTACAGCACTTCTTAAAGATCGAATTATTCAGCGTTTCCTTAGCGCTTGTTGGCGGTCAGCAACATGAAGGCGTTGCCGGGGGTAGGCCTAGTCGTCGTGGACGGTGATGCCAGTGAAGGAAAGAATAGCCGAAACACTCTATTTTCCGACTACTCAAGGAGAGTTTTGCAACCTCTTGCTTCACCCAAGCGAAAGAGATACGCCTAAATCATGAAAAAAGATCAAATTATCATGCACCCCATCGGCGTCATCCATTCTCCATATATAACCAAGGAAGAATGCCCGATCCAAGGTGTGTATACAGAAAGCTCGCACGGCACCGTGGAGCTACTCCCCGAACACGCAGCGGGGTTGCAGGATATTGAGATGTTCTCCCACATATATCTTTTCTATCATTTCGACCGGGCTGGTGAGGTCAAATACGTCCGCCCAACCTTTCTCGATGATAGGGAGCACGGCATCTACGCCTCGCGACACCCTTGCCGCCCAAACAGCATCGGCATGTCCATAGTCCGGCTCATCTCAAGAAAAGAGAACATCCTGACAGTGGAAGCCATCGACGTTCTCGACAAGACACCGCTTCTGGACATCAAGCCATACATGCCTCGCCACGATATCAGGGCAACCGCTTCAGAGGGCTGGGTCTCGGAGGTTCCATACCGCGAAAAGCCCGAAGGGATGGAGTAGCCGCTTCAATACGTCAGAAAGCACACGTTTCGCAGCCGTCAGCCCTACAGCAATTCAGCGACCTGCCCGATAAGTCATATACGCAACCACCACGGAGGGTCGGTTATGTATATAGAACTCAACGAAACCCACATGGGTGGGCACAGCTTCGAAATGCACCTCAAGGAAGTGGCGCAGGAAGAAGCAAAGCGCATGCTCGGCGACTTGGCCGAATTTTCCGAAGAGGCCATAGCCGCCTTCAAGGAAGCCGCCATTGAGCCAATCAAGAACGGCACTTTCACGCTGGAACGCATGGAACAACGCATCAACGTTGTCCGAGGCGAAATAGCTGAAGTGTGGAATTCCGCCCTGCCCGACGACGAAAAGTACCGCCAGATTTCATCCAAGGAAAACGAGATAGCCCTGCTGCAAGCCGGTCAGTTCACTTTTGCGAAGGCGGGATTTGCGAAGGTGGTGTAGATAGACATCTGCATGACAATATCATCATCATGGTATAGACATGAAGCATACCAAGGATGAATGAATGATCCGACTACCTTTTATTGAGTTAAGCTCGCTCAAACTGTCAAATACGGCGATTGTGATTATCCTCATAGTATTCATGGCCCCCGCTATCGCTCTGCATTTTGCTGAACCATATATCCGTGAAGCCCAACATAAAGCACAACTAAGAGAGCAGAAGCCCTTCAATGATGCTTTAGAATTCTACCGCGCAAAGAACTACAAAGAGGCCATAATAGCATTCGAACAGCTAGCTGACGAAGGAGACATCCGAGCGATGCAGATTCTTGGTGTCTTTTTTGCGCAGGGGTTGGTTGTTGACCAAGACACTGAAAAGGCAAAGAAATACCTTAAAGAGCCGGCGGACAACAATTACAAAAAGGCTCTCACAACTCTCGGCTTCATTTATCTTAATGAAGGCAATTTAGATTTGGCACGGACCCAGTTCTTGGTCGCCATTAATGACTCAATAATCGTCAACTATAAGGATGATGATTATGCTAAATATGGCTTGGGTATCATATACTCCACCCCAGAGTATTCTGAATACGACCTCGTTAGAGCAAAAAGGTACCTGTCACAAGCTGCAGAAGGTGGGATCGAGAAAGCAAAAAGTCGTTTGAAATCCCTTTGATTCATTAAGGGGAAGTATCACTTCAACTTCGGCGGCCCCAGCACGATCATTTCCGCAATGGTGTGATCCACCTTGGGGAACTGACGCAGGTTCTTACCGACAAACTGCATCTCCAGCATGACGAGATCTTTGTACAGACTAGTGCGGTTGACCACCGGGACGACCTTGCCGTCGGCCTCAAGGCCTTCGGTCAATTCCTGACAGCGGTAACAGCCGGGGAATTGAATCTGCTGGCCGTTGGGTTTGACCAAAATATTTGGGACGCCGTGCATGCGGCAGATCATCAGGCGGTGCTTATACAGGCCACAGATGCCCTGTTTCTGGTCCGAGAGGTTGAGCGGGCACATGACGTGCGGGCGCTCGCCACGGGCCAGTGCATCCTGCGCTTCATCAACATATGTCTGCGCCTGTGTCTTGATCTGCTCAAGGCGGTCTGCGGGGAGCTGGTTCAGCCCTTCCCACATGTACGCCCACTCCACGTATGTGTGGTGCTGGAAAAAGGAGAGACAACAGTTGTCGCTACAGCCGTCGCATTTCATGTCGATGGCTTCGGCAACTTCGCCGTATTGGGCGACCATTTTGTCGTATATGGCGGCCAGCTTGCGATAAGCGGCCTTGGGGGTCAGTTTATTCATGGTATTATGTCAGATTGATCTGCTTGAGAATTTGGGCCACACATTCATCCGGCGTGTCCCGGTCGGTGCGGACAACAATGTCAGCAGCGGCACGGTATAGTGGCTGCCGTTCGTTGTAAAGGTCACTCATAGTCTTGCCGGGACCGATGGCCAGCCCGCGATTTTCCGCGTCGCCAACACGTTCCACAAAGGTCTGCTCATCAATATCAAGCAACACAACAGAACCAAGCTCCTTGAGCCGGGCCATGGCAGCCGCATCGTAAATAACACTGCCGCCCGTGGAAATAACGGTGCGGGTCAGGCTCAACTTGCTGACAAGCTTGCCTTCGATCCGCAAAAATTCATCCAGACCATAGGTATCCATGATCTGCTGCAATGTCAGCGCGTAGTAGGATTCGAGATAGCGGTCCGTATCGAGCTGGCCCCACTCAAGTCGGTCGGCCAGCTTTTCGCCCAGAGTAGATTTGCCCGCTCCTGCCATGCCCACCAGTGTGATGCACGGCAATTCCACCGGGTCCCGATTAAGCCGAGTGAACGCCATTGTTATTCACCTCTGACCAGACAAACGCGGTCCTCATCGTCCCGCTCGGTAACCAGCACATTGACGTGCTCGTTGCCCATGGTCTCGACTTTCTTGCCCACGTAATCCGCCTGAATAGGCAGTTCGCGGTGGCCTCGATCCACCAGCACCAGCAGCTCGACCCGCTTGGGTCTGCCGTAATCAAGAACAGCTTCCAACGCGGCACGGATGGTCCGGCCGGAGTACAGCACGTCATCGACCAGCACGATAGACGCGCCCTCGATGTCAAAGCCGATCTCCGAACAATTGATAGTCGGCGCGAGTTCCAGATTGGTGGTCCAATCGTCGCGATAAAGATTGATATCGAGCTTGCCCAGCGGAACCTTGCGGCCCAGTCGGTCATCGAGCAATTTCTTCACGCGCTCGGCCAGATCTGCGCCGCGTCGCTGAATGCCCACAATAGCAAGTTTTTCATCATCGCCATGACGTTCGTAGACCTCAAAGGCCAGACGCTCAAGCGTCCTGCTCATGGCTTTATCATTTAATATGGTGCCGCAATCTTTCATGGTGCTGCCTCACGTTCTGTTTTTGAAGGGGTTTACAAGTCAGGAATTATCCCATGAACACAGGTGGGTCAACACCATCGAGAAAAATCTGCACTTTTCAATTTGACAAAGGTTATTATTGGTCTTACCTGTTTCGTTCTCGACCATAGAATTTAGGAGGCATTTAATGTTTGAAGTTACAGAAGCCGCTCAGAAACAACTCGACGGCTACTTCCAGGATAAAGACCCGTCCCCCGTCCGCGTATATCTCGCGGCAGGTGGCTGAGCAGGCCCACGCCTGACATTAGCTCTGGATGAGCTAACCGACAAAGACGAAGTATTCGAGGCCGGTGGATTCACCTTCCTCATCGACAAAGAACTGCAAACCCAGACCGGTAACGTGAAGATCGACATGACCTACTATGGTTTTGTTGTTGAATCCGAAAAACCGATTGCTGGCGGTGGTGGTGGCTGCTCTTCCGGCGGCTGCGGCTCCGACAGCGGTGGGGACGACAAAAGCGGCGGTGGCTGCGGCTCCGGCGGTTGTTCCTGCTAGTCTAACGATCGTAAGATCACCTAAGGCGGCGTCTTATACGAGACGCCGCCTTTTTTTTACGCTCGCCACTAGACAAGGAACCATTCCTACTTATATTTGTGGAACACCCAATCAGGAGACATAATGATTACAATATCCATCCCAGCCACACAGGAGCTTGCAAACCATTTTGCAAAAAAAGCTCCCCGACCCATTCGTATTTACCTTGAAGACACAGGCTGCTCGTCCATGCAGCTCGCCCTTGCTGGTGACGAGGTCCGTGATGGAGATAAAGTCGTTGAACAGGGCGGATTTACCCTTGTTATCAACGAAGAATTGTCTGAGGCCGTTGGGACTGTCTCTATCGACTCGGCCCAATACGGCTTCATCATCTCATCCGAAAAACCCATCGCTGGCGGAGGCGGTTGTTCGTAATAGCATCCCATTAATGTCATAGGGACTAGACAAGTAATCATTCCTGTTTATATTTTTATGAACGACACTTCAGGAGAAAATGATGATTACAGCAACTGATACAGCAATAAATGAACTTATCAGCCATTTTGATGGTAAAGATGTACAACCCATTCGTATCCATTTGGTTGATGGCGGTTGTAGTGGCAAAAAGCTCTCCATGTCCATGGACGAGGCCCGCGACGGCGACAAGGCCATTGAGCAGGACGTCTTCACCTTTGTTATTCATGAAGAGCTGGCCGATGCAGCCGGAGAAGTCACCATCGACATGGGTGACTACGGATTTTCCATTGCATCTGAAAAAGAGATCGGTGGCGGAAGCGGCTGCAACTGCGCATCAGGTGGCGGTTGTGGTGGCAGAAGGTAAAATTTTCAAGCCGTTTCAAAGCAAGGCTAGAAATGCTCTCAATAGAAAAACCGGCGCTAAGTTAGCGCCGGTTTTTCTATAAGGACCGCAACCCGGATTGAATGCCGGTTTTAATCGTAAGTTCTTTCGTCCACGAGCTTCGGGGCGTTTTCGGGAATCGCACCTAACGCGACAATTTCCACGGCGGGCATGAGCTTCATGATCGCCTGAAAATCTGCACCGAATTTGTCTATATCTATTGGATCGTTCGTTTCGATTGCTACCGTAAGGATGTCGCGGCCACCGGGATTGGTGACACGAATTTGCCAATTGGCAGCCTGCGGGTATTTCTGGAAGACAGCTCCGGCCTGTGACGGGTAGATAAATTGGCCCTTGACCTTGGCGGTGTCATCAGCGCGCCCTTTCCAGCCGGTGATTTTTCGTGCGGTACGGCCGCAATCGCACATGGAAGTATCGATGGCTGACAAATCGCCAGTTGCCAAACGCACCAGCGGGTAGTCCGTGAAGAACGGGGTGACCACAACTTCACCAGTTTCGCCATCAGGCAGCGGGATACCCGTGGCAGGATCACAAATCTCCACATGGCGGTAGTTGGACAGGTGCATCCCGCCCAATTCCATACATTCGTAGGCGATACAACCAACGTCCGCCGTGCCGTATCCCTGCCGTACAGTGATGCCGAACATTTCTTCGACCTCTTTACGCAAAGATTCGGACAGCGGTTCGGCAGCCACGTAGGCTTTCTTGAGATGGAAATCTTTCTTGGGATCAAGCCCAGCAGCTATGGCCTTCTGGCCGATAACTTTCAGGTAGCTGGTCATACCCACAAACGAGGTGACCGGAAGTTGTGTCAGAAATTCAATCTGCTTTGCGGTATTACCCGGCCCGGCAGGAATGACCGCGCAGCCGATATCACGAAGCGGCTCTTCGAGCATCAATCCGGCAGGCGTCATGTGGTAGGAAAATGTCATCTGCGCCAGATCACCAGGACGGAATCCGGCGGCAAAAAAGCCCTCGGACCATGCCCAATAATCAGGCTCGGTTCCTTCGGGATCAAAGATTGGCCCCGGGGATTGATAGATACGCCCGAGCTTGCCCGGTTCGCAATTCAGGAACCAGTCCAGCCCATGCTCAGCCTGCATGTCGATAATGTCTTTCTTACGAAGCGGCGGTATTTTTCCGTAATCGTCGAAATTCTTGAAATCACGGGCAGATGCACCCAAGTCTTTTAATCGAGTCTGAAATTCTCCGGAAGATTGTTCCGCTTCAAGAAGGACGTCTTTTACACCCTTCCATTTGCGTTTCATCCGCTTTTCACGAGGCTCGGTTTCATACTCACTGTAGTACATCAGTCCCTCCGTTTCCGGTAAATCTCAACTCTCGTATTAGCTTACAATAGTATGCTGGACAAAATCTATCCGAGCCATCTTTTTCTTCGACGGTAATGTTTCACATCGCGGTAACTGCGTTTGTCGCCTGTATGCCCCATACCGAGATAGAATTCCTGGACATCGGGGTTATTGAGCAGATCACCAGCAGAGCCTTCCATGACCACGCGGCCATTTTCCATAATGTAGGCTTGCTTTGCCACGGAAAGTGCGGCGCGGGCGTTCTGTTCGACGAGGAGGATGGTGACACCCTCTTCGGAGTTGAACTTCTTGATGATCTCGAAAATTTCTTCGACGAGGAGTGGCGCGAGGCCCAAAGATGGCTCGTCGAGCAGGAGCAGGTCCGGCTTAGCCATAATGGCGCGGCCAATGGCGCACATCTGCTGTTCGCCACCGGACATGTAACCGGCAAGCTGCTTGCGGCGTTCTTTGAGGCGCGGAAAATAGTCGTAGACCTTTTCCATGGACCCGGCGATCTCGGATCGCGGACGGGTAAATGCACCGCATTTGAGGTTTTCCTCAACGGTCAGATCTTCGAAAATGCGACGGCCTTCCATGACCTGAAAGATGCCCTTGCGCACGATCTTTTCCGGGATGATACCCTGAATGGGTTCATCCTTATAGATGACGGCCCCATCGGTGACCTTGCCATCCTCGGTTTCCAGCAAGCCGGAAATAGCCTTGAGCGTGGTGGATTTACCAGCACCATTGGCACCCAGCAAAGCCGTGATCTCGCCCTTGGGACAGGCCAGCGAAAGTCCTTTGAGGACAAGGACAACGTCGTTGTATACGACTTCCAGATTTTCGACCTTGAGTACTTCGTTCAAAAGATGCCTCCGGCGGCCCTTCGGGGACCAAAGAACCTTTTGAAAAAGGTTCTCTGGACTCTCCAAAACTTTATGTAGCGGTGCAGGGAAGTCTGACGAACTCGTCAAATCCGTATGCACCGTTTTTGCGAAATTTATCTTTCATGGCGCGCCCGCTGTAAACGAGCACCCCCTACGCCGCTAAAACCTTTTTCATCCCTTTCAACCTTCCAT
>JAFLJT010000011.1 GCA_022712855.1 Pseudodesulfovibrio sp.
CCGGAGGCATCTTACTGCGCTCTAAGCGCTTCGTCTTCGTTGTTGAAGAGGTCGGCTAGTTTGGTGATCCCTACCATTTCGAAGACTGTTTTGAAATTGCTGGAGAGTCCGGCTAGGACGACGCGGATGCCTAAGTCTCTGTTTTTTTGGAGAAGGTCGGTGAGTCCGGTTATGCCTGCGCCGTTGATGGAGGCATTTTCTTCGAAATCGATGAGGATGACCTCTTTTTTCATTGCTTTGGCTTTTTCGAAAGCCTCGGAGAGATGCGGGATGGTGTTGGCTGTGACGTTGCCGCGTACACCGACGACTGCGGCGGCGGGACGTTCGTTGATGACGACCTGGCCTTCTTCGCTTTGGGCGATGGCGAGGCGCTCGGCGGCGCGGGAGAGCGCTTGTTCGAGGGCTTCGCGTTGCAGCGGCTTGTTGATGAAATCTGTGGCGTCGAGGTTGAGTGCTTGGATGGCAAGATCCATGTCGCCGTGTCCGGTGATGACGATGACCTCGGCGTGAGGGTTGACCTTTTTGATTTCCTTGAGCACTTCGATGCCATCCATGATGGGCATTTTGATGTCTGTGAGGACCAGTCCGGGGCGTTCTTTTTTGAACAGATCGAGCCCTTCCTGACCGTTTTCTGCGGTGAATATCTCGTAGCCGTAGGCTGAGAGTAGCAGAGTGAACATCTTGAGCGTGGGGCGCTCATCGTCGATGACGAGAATCTTCTCTTTTTTCGTCATGTGGTGGAACCTCCTCGTAAGCCCGATGCAGGGAACTGCATGCGGAACACTGTTCCTTTATCTATTTCGCTCGTGATTTTCATTTCTCCACCGTAATCTTTTACTATGCCGTACGTGATGGCAAGCCCAAGACCCATGCCCTGGCCTGCTTCTTTAGTGGTGAAAAATGGTTCGAAAATTTTATCCAGATCATCTTCGTTGATACCGGAACCGGTATCTTCAACTTCTGCATACACGTAGAGACTGTCTTGACCTGTACGAATAGTGATGCGCCGTTTGGCGTTCTTGTCATGCGGGGAGGACGCATCGTTAATGGCGTCGCGCGCATTGGCAACAAGGTTGAACACGACCTGCTGCAAACGGTTTGAATGGGCGGAAACTGGGGGCAAGTCATCGGCGAAATCGAGTTTGAAGCGGATATTATCCAACTCGAACTGTCGACGGAGCATGGAGAGAACGGCATTGATAGGCTGGTTGAGATCAACGCGTTCTTCGATAAGATCGGACTTGCGGCCGAATGAACGAAGGGTGTTGATGATCTCAGCGGCCCGATCCACCTGAGTGGATATTTCACGGACAACTTCAAGGAAATCGTCCTTGGGTACTTCCATGTTTTCCTCTTCCATAAGGGAAAGAAACTCACTGCCCATCTTGATGGCATTGAGCGGCTGGTTGATCTCATGGGCCACACCAGCGGACATCTCACCAAGGGATTTCATCTTACCGGCCTGGATGAGTTGGGCGTCCTTTTCAATCATTTCGGTGATATCTGTCACCGCGATGATAACGGCATGCCGACCTCGATAGGAGATGGGGCAGGCGTGCATGTTGACGAAGAACGGTTCTTTGTCCTGCTTGTAATGGAGCTGCTTGGGAAAATAGACACAACCACTGCCACCCTCGATGAAATAGGACATACATTTTGCGTTGTGATCCGGCCCAAGATCCAGGAACTTCATGCCAATGATCTCTTCCTTGGAATAGCCATACAATTCCACGGTACGCGGGTTGGCATCGCGGATTTCGTCGGTTTCACAATCGATAACAAAGATGGGATCAGGCCCGGAATCAAACAGAGAGCGATATTTTTCTTCGGACTCGCGCAAACGGCGGCGATAAAGCTTGATGGACCAGACCATGTTTCGGAAGGAGTCGCCAAGCTGGACGACTTCATCACCCTCGTGTTTGCGATAGAAACCACAACTGGCGCATTTGCGATGCGCCTCGCCGGGCTGGGGGCCGCTGCGTGATTGGTCAAAGTTCCAGCATGGAAGATCGGTATTGGTGAATGCGGGACAATTGGAAGTATCCCAATCTTCATCCGGGCCGAGCTTGAGTGGGATATCGAAGTTACCTCGGCTGATCTCATCGGAGAGGCGAGTCAGGTCGGAAACGGGTTTGGTGATATACCGCGTGAGCCAGGAAGCGAGAAAAATGGTGATGATGATAACGAGCGTAATGAACCCAAGGAAGGCCACGCGCAACTTGCCGATCAAAGAATCGATATGACTCTTGTTTAAGCCGACATGGACGGTACCAATACGATACAACCCTTCATGGATGGCAGCAGCCACGTCGTAGATCGGTTCGCCGTCCACATCGAGGAGCTCGATGGAATCCAGCGCCCCTGCGGGAATCTCGTTGGTGAGCATCACTTCGGGTAAATGCCGGGTCAAAGTATGGGCCAGCACTTTACCGTTTTGATCTTCTATGAAGATGTAGGAGACAAGATACTTGCGCTGATGCAGTTTGGCTTCATCAAAAATAAGGGTCAGCAGCTTTGGTGTTTCGTTGTCCAGAATATAGGAGCCACCACGCTCGGCAATGGAGTGCGCCACGGCTTTGCCGCGCATTTCAAGCTCCTGAGTGAGCGAGCTGACGAGGATGTACCGAGACACGAGTGCGATAGCCACGCTGATGAAAAGAACGGCTGCGAGCATGGAAAGCAGGAGTTTCTCACGCAGACCGGAATGGGTGGCCCGATAGATAATGGTTTCGCGCAGAGTCATTCGCGCTCCTGTTTGATCTCATTCCAGTCTGTAAAGGGAACAAATCGCCCCTGTTGGAGGCGGGTGAAATGGACCTGATCCATGCCCTGACGATCATGTTCGCCATAGGTGATGGAAATACCCGGCCCCAGCTCAAAGTCTCGGATGGATTCAATGGCATCCACCAACCCTTCGCGGGTCAGATTTCGCCCGGCTCTTTCCAATCCTTCCACGAGAATTCGGGCATTGAGAAACCCCTCAAAACCGATGAAACTCGGTGTTTCACCCGGGAAATATTGATTGAGAAGGCGAACGTATTCTTCAGCAGCGCCTTGGTCATCCCCACTGCTGGAGATCGGCGGCGGCACCACCTGTGACATGAGCACGGTCGGTGTTCCTGAACCGATGAGGCGGGCAAGTTCTTCAGCGCCAACAAAAGAAACATTATAAAAAACGGGGTCGTAGCCCTTGGCTTCTGCAAGTTGAATGAAGCTGGCACAAGCACCGTACGTGCCGATCATGACCACGGCTTCGGCCCCTGAACTACAGATTCTGTCCAGCCCCTCGCCCACCATCTGGGTGCCTCGAATATAGGAGCCACGGGCAATGGGTTCGAG
Organism: Pseudodesulfovibrio sp.; assembly: GCA_022712855.1. GTDB lineage: Bacteria > Desulfobacterota > Desulfovibrionia > Desulfovibrionales > Desulfovibrionaceae > Pseudodesulfovibrio. The sequence goes on from JAFLJT010000011.1 coordinate 3,340, forward strand.
ATTGTATTCTTTGAGCGCCAGTTCGGTTCCGATAAGTCCATCGAAACCGTAGGCATCATACTGATAGAAGACCGCTATTTTTGTGATGCCAAGGTCCTTGACCAGATGCGCAACTGCGGCCTTGGTTTCCTGGTAGTAGGAGGCGCGAATATTGACCACGTACCGATTGAATGGCTCGCGCAACGCGTTGGCCCCGGTGAACATTCCGATAAGCGGGATTTTCGCCTCTTCGACCAAAGGGAGCACTTTCACTGTGGTTGGAGTTCCCACGTAGCTGAACAGAGCAAAGATATCGTTATCAATGATGAATTGTTGTGTATTGGCAAGACACCGGGGCGGGTCGTAGGAATCGTCTTTTGCTATGAGCTTGATTGAGCGACCATGCACACCACCGGATTCGTTGATATGTCGAAGGTAGGATTCGGCCCCGCGGAGAGTCTGCGTACCGAGGTAACCAGCGTGGCCAGTCAGGGCAAGAGAGGAACCGAGCCGAATCTCCGTATCCGAGACACCGGACCTGCCAGATCCCGTGGCCGAAGAACGGTTCACGGAATCGCAGGCTGTCAGGATCAAGGCTAAGCTCAGCAGCATGAGCGCCAGCAAGGTTTTACGCACAGTGAAGCTCCACAAGTTGGCATTTACCGAAAAAGAAAAACATGTACTCTTTCGGTACTGCCATGGACGGTAAAAGACAAGAGAGTTTCAGTTACCCACGGTTCCACCCTATATACCAGCGAAGAAAAACTTTGTAAAAAGTGAAAGCTTTCCCTCGTTCAAGACTAGCCAAAACCACGCGTAGTGGATATGCAATATGGCAGAGAAACGAAAATACCGCGTGTTCACGCAGGATCATATCAGGAGGAACGACACATGTTGATTGCAAATTGGATGACAAAGAATGTGGTGACCATCACCCCGGACCGCTCCATGATGAAAGCGTCAAAATTGATGAAGGACAAGGGCATCAGCCGTGTTCCTGTCGTCGATGAGAAGGGGAAAATCCTCGGCATCGTCTCTGATCGCGACATTAAAGACGCATCCCCATCCAAGGCGACTACGCTGGATATGCACGAGTTGTATTATCTTCTGTCCGAGATCAAGATCAAAGACATCATGTCCAAGAAGATAACCACCATCCGTTCCGACGAGACCGTGGAAAAAGCCGCCGTGCTTATGCTGGAAGGCAACTTCGGCGGCCTGCCTGTGGTTGACGAGAACGATGTCGTCATCGGCATTATCACTGACACCGACGTGTTTAAGGTGCTGGTGGAGATTTCCGGCGTCTACGAAGGTGGTACCCAGGTCTGCCTGCAGATTTCCACCGAAGCCGGAAGCCTGGCCCCGATCCTTGAATACCTGAAAGACAACGGCGCACGCATCATGTCGGTCATGACCCGCAACGTGCCGGAGAGCCAGGGCATGAAGGATGTTTACATCCGTATCCGCGACATGGAGAAGCCCGAATTCAAGCGCCTCAAAGCGGGCATGAATGAAAACTTCGAGGTCCAGTTCTGGGCTATCGACCCCGTCCACAGAGTCGTTTAGTACTCTGAAAAAAGACTCTTTAACGGGCTGGAGATAATTTCTCCAGCCCGTTTTTTTGTGTCCTGTAAAAACATACAATCGATAAGTTGTCGAAACGATACTTCTGTGTAATACTTATCAACAGAACCGACTCTTTCTAGTTCCTCCTGTTGAGAGAGCCGCCTACGGCAAGGCGGCTCTCTCTGCTTTTTACGACAAAGTACACACTCTCTCTTAAGTGATTTCTCCAAACAACCGAAAAGTATAGTGACACGGATGTCAGACTAAGGAGTTGTTATGGGAAGTGTTGTAGCCCTTGATGAATTCAGGCGATCGATTCGATACGGTGGACAGAAGCCTCAGAGTCCGCCACGGCCAAAGATTTCCGGCGGTGAAATCTGGGGGCGGAATTACAATGAAGTTGAAGCCATCGTTTTCGGCCTGCTCAAGGTACGTGGAATTGTCGCTCACCATACAGGTGAACACGACAAGGCGTTCGATCAACTGTGCATGATCAGCCTGCAAGCCGCCTACTCGGTTGAATCCGGTGGCACGGCGAATCTCAAGGAAGCCATACGCCCGCTCAAGGAGTGGATTCTCGATGAAACCACCGATGAGAACAAGCGGGACATGTCTTGGGCCCTCGTCATTATCGACCTCATAGAGAAGTCACCCACGAAGTAAACTATGATGGGCGACGACAGCAGATTTAGATAAAAACTAGAGACTTAATAACGATCGACACAAAAGAGACTGGATAAATATCCAGCCTCTTTTCCTGTTGTTGTAGCTTGTGTTTCTTTGTTGTACTCACAAAACTAATAGCACTGAACAATGCTCTGGCGGTGGAGAAAGGTTCGAGTGCAAGGCGCAAGAATTCTGCAGGGCCGAAGCGTATTCCTATACGCGAGGATCTGCAGAATTCGCAGCAACGCGGCAATCGGGCCTTTATCCGCCGCCAGAGCAACCGTTTACCAGCTCGTTATGGCCCTTCCCCGAAATAGGGGTTGCCCTTGGTGACTTCTTCTATACTCTTATTTACATGAGTGCGGACGCCCCCGGCCACGATGGTCCCCAGATCCTGCTCTCGGCAGGCTGTCTTTTCCACCTTCCCCTGAAGCTCATTGCGCGCATCGGGAGGGACGCGGGATTTATCGGCATGGAATTGATCATGAACTCGCCCAAGCTCAACCCTGAAGCGGGGCTGGAAGCCATCAATGAAGTACTGCCCATCCGAAGCTTGCACGCTCCATTCCGCGACTGGGCCGATTGGGGTGGGCATCTGGGATCATGGAAAGCGACCACAGCTCTTGCCAACTTTCTGCCTCATGCGGACCACATCACCATGCACCCGCCCGGTACCAAGCTCGCCAACATGATCCAGAATCGCTGGTTCGAAAAAGCGTATGATCTACCGCTGCTTCTTGACGCCAAGGGCCGCATCCAATTTTCTCTGGAGAATATGCCGTGGGCCGTTGGTTCGCCCTTTTCCAAAGACCCACTCGACAAGCTTATGGAGCAATGCCGAGATAAGAACGTTGGCCTCACCTTCGACGTTTGCCACATGGGGGTATCCGGCAAGAATGTTATGGAAGCTATCGAAAAGGTACCCATGGACTTGCTCTACAACGTACATTATTCCGATGCTGTCGGCTTCACCGAGCACCTCACGCCGGGTGTTGGCGCACTCCCTCTCGATGATTTTCTGCAAAACATCGCCAGACGTGGATACGATAGATATGTCACCCTCGAACTGGAACCTGCCGCTTTTCCTGACGACATCGATGAGACCATAGAAGTGCTGATACAACTACGGGAATCTATGGAAGAGCAACTGGCCCAGGGCCAAAGGGATGGAGATTTTGCCGCAAAAATACCTTGATGCGGTTCGCGAACCGGACCAGACCGTGAATCCTCTTTTCGCTTTTCTCGGCATGGAAGTCGTCGAAATAACCCCTGACCGTGCGGTTCTCCGTCTCCCCGTCAAACCCGAGCTGATTCAAGGCGCAGGTGTTGCAGCCGGTGGTATCCTTGCAGCCCTTCTTGACGAAACCATGGCCCACGCGGTTCTCGGCGGCAACAGCCCGGGCGAACTCACGACCACGGTAGACATGAATGTCAGCTACTTCCGCCCGGTCAATGAAAACGCCACCCTCACCTGTGAGGCACACGTCACCAAGCGCGGCAAACGGATCATTTTTGCCGAAGCCACAGTACAGAACAACGGACACCAAGCGGCCCGTGCGACTGCATCATTCATGGTAGTGTAGAAAGCGCCAGAGAATGTTACTCGTCTGCGGTCAGCAGCTCTATTTCCTCAGTGAAGTCGGGATATTCGCCCACTAATTCATCACGCCCGCCATGGGCATAATCGATAAATTCGAACCCCGGTGCAACAGTGCAACCCATGAGACAAAAAGAGCCTCCGGGGAGCAGTCGCATGCCCTGCCAAGAGGATCGGGGGACTCTGATTTGAGGCTTTTCTCCGGCGGCGAGATCGGTACCAAGGGTGATAGTTTCGCCGCTGCCGTCAGGATGGAGTTGCAACATTTCGCACGGGTCACCGAGATAGAAATGAAAAATCTCATCTGATTCGAGCCGATGCATATGCGAAAAGGTTTCCGGCGTGAGCAGATAATAGATCGCCGTGGAATGACTGCGATCGCCAGAATACCTGCCGGGCAGGTTTTTGGCGTCATATCCTTCGTCAGAGCGATGGGTCTCAATGAAAAAACCACCCTCTTCCGGGTGCGGCTCAAGGCCAAGGCTTTCGATAACTTCTTGTGCAGATAATTTATTCATATTTCACATAGATAGTAGAGATTCATTAACTTAACGATCGAGAGCGTCTTGAGCTTGAAAAGCTCGAGACTACCTGATGCCTTTCTTCGAAATAATGACGCATTATTTCAATTTCCCATCGTGTTTCAAAATGGAAATGCGCTAGCCGCCATAGTGCGGCGGAGGCGCTTCTGGCCCGCCACCCTGATCAAGATTATCGTCTATTTCGCGGAGCTTGCCAGCGAGTCGTTTCATGAGCTGTTCCAGATCGCGGATCTGTTGTTGCTGCTCAAAAAGAGTATCGTTCAGCTTTTCAATGGTGCGGTCTTGCAACGTCACCAAATTTTCCAGTCGTTCTATGCGTTCTTCCATTGTTCCTCCAAAGGTGGCGCATGGTGCGCCACCATGCGAGCGAGGTCAAGATGTCGAGGCAGCTTTCTTCTGAACATTGATATACATTTTTACCAGGATTGAGATGAGCGGGTAAGCCAGCCATGAGATGTCCCAAGCAAGTGGAGCCACAAAAGCGAAGGGGATGGTGATACACGCCGTGATCGGTTCGGGGAGAATTGTCACCTTCATATACGGCACATTATCTGCGGGCATATCCGGGTCCACAAGGTTATTTTTGCCGACCGCGTAATTCCAACCCCACATTGCCATGAAACCGACACAAGCCAGAGAGCCACTTTGCATGAGCATGGCAGTCAGGTCGCCATCGAAACGAATGCCGAGGGCTACGGAGTAAAGATAGATAAGCAGAAAGAATAGTTGGACTATGGAAATGGTCGTATGTTTGCCGTTAGTGCGGACGAGATGGCTGAACAACCGATTGTTCTGTACCCAGTATGTCACGATGAAAAAAACACCGACGACGACCATGACGATCCTGTCAGGCTCAAAAGAGATGAGCTGCCAGATAGACTGCGCTTCGGGATAATCATTCAGCCTCGGCAGGTGCATGAAGATACGCCACAGCATGACAGCAAAAACGACGTCCATAAATGTTTTCAAACGGGGCAACTGTCGCTCTTGCCGCTTTAGCAAATACGTATCCTGATCCATGACTCCTCCAAACGATAAGTGAGGTAGATGAAGCCAGAGTTTACACCATGTGTACATTTTGACAAGGTTCGTGATATTCAAGACCTTACATCTTGTTTGGTTCTCAACAAACACACTATGACTGATAACGCATACATACGTAAAACACTCTGCATCCTGACCCTCTTCATTGGTCTGATGGCTGTGTTCGGCTGTGCCAAAAGCCCGACCGTCTACTCTCTGCCAACGGAAGAACTGGAATCCATGCGAGACGAGATCTCTTCCGTAGCGGTGGTGAGCGGGCAATATAAAACAATGGAACAACTCGACCTTCCAGCAAAAGGAGTCCTGGCTGCGGGAGGGCGTGGTTTTGTTTGTTAGTGATGGATCTATTCGCATTAATCTCTACATGGAAATTCTTCGATAGCAACTTGTAGAGCCTTAAAATCAGTTGATTTATTTGACTAAGCACCCTTTATAATGTAATATATATTACATGGTTACATTAATAGACAAGTTTATTAATCTGAAAATGTCAGAAGATAGTAAAAACGTATATTTTACTGGCGGCAAGTTTGGCGATCACCAGCTACTAAAAAGCGAAAGCAGCCATGAAAGGATAGAGGAACATTGGGACGGTTATTTGTCTGCTAATTACCCAAATATACATAACGCCTCCATTAGCAACAGTTCTTCTGGCTTTTATAATTAAAGAAGGAATCAGGTATGAATACGGTAGAACATAAATGTCTGGAATCTTATGTTGACTCGATCGTTAAGATAATTGAACCCAAATACCTTA
>JAFLJT010000118.1 GCA_022712855.1 Pseudodesulfovibrio sp.
TCAAACCCTAGCGTACAGGAAGTACATCTCTGCTCTCGATATCCGTAATCCTCGGGGACTCGTCAACGGCTAGTCGGCCGTCGGCCTTGAACTTTTTTCGCGCCTACCCAGCGAACAATTCTACAGCACTTCCTAAAGAACTAATTAATCGGCGTTTCCCTAGTCTCTCCGCGGCTTTCTACGCTTCGTCTTCCTCATTCTCAAGGAGCGCTTTCTTCCGCTCAAGCCCCCAATAGTAGCCAGCCAGCTTGCCGCTTTTACTGAGCACGCGATGGCAGGGAATAACCACGGCCAGACGATTTCTCGCACAGGCACTCGCCACGGCTCGAACCGAGTCGGGGATATTGAGTGCGTCGGCCACTTCGCTATACGTCCGCGTTTCTCCCGCCGGGATGTTTTGCAATTCGCGCCAGACGCGTTGCTGAAACGCCGTCCCTTGAATATCCAGAGGAAGATCCAGCCCTGTTTCCGGTGATTTGATGAAAGAAACAACCTCGTTCAAATGCATTTGGAGGCCTGAGCCACCGGGCATGATCTCGGCTTGAGAGAATCGGTCCCGCAGGCTTTGGACAAGCGCTTCTTCGGATTCGCCGAACTCGATAGAACACACACCTTTGTCTGTAATACCCACAAGGATGGAGCCGAGGAATGACTCGGTAACACCGTAGTGGATGGTCAGACCTTTGCCGCCCTTTTTGTACGTTGAGGCGTTCATGCCAAGCACATTGTCGGCACGTTCATAAAAGCGGCTGGTCGAGCCGTACCCCGCGTCAAATAGAGCGCGGGTGACGGAGTGCCCTTGCGCGAGCGCGCTACGGACCTTGGTGTCACGCACGGCCTGTCCGTATTTTTTGGGACTGATACCAGTATGTTCGGTAAAGAGGCGTTGAAAATGTGATGGGCTGAGTTTGGCGACTTCGGCCAAGGTCTCAAGCGCGGGCATGTCTTCGGACGATTCAATGGTTCGGCACGCCTGAACAACACGTTCGCTCGCAATATTCGCATGAGCCGGATCGTCAGGCCGACACCGTTTACAGGCCCGAAATCCAGCATGGAGAGCGTCTTTGGTGGAGTCGAGAAACGTGACGTTCTCCCGCTTGGGCAGTCGCGATGCACATCCCGCCACGCAGAAGATACCAGTCGTTTTCACCCCATAATAAAAGGCATGGGCCGCCGCCGTGTCCTTGTCCATCACGGCCTGCCAACGTTTGGCGTCAGTCGTGTAAAGAGCGGTCATTTTCGGTTACCAAGCTTGAGACGACCATCGATAATCAGGGCCGCTGTTGTGACAACGAATATTCCGATCACCAGACGCCATGTGAACGGTTCGCCCAAAATGGTGATGCCCAGTGCGGACGCGGAGAACGGAATAAGCAGCGTGACAAGCTGAACATTGGTCGCGCCAGCCGCAGCCAGAATGCGGAAGAAAAGAATGTAAGCCAAAGCGGAACAAGCAAGCCCCAATCCGATGACGGCCCCCAGTGCGTCGAGGCCCGGAAAGGGCAGTTCCCAAGGGCGAGCAAGGAAAAACACCACAGGCGTCGCGACCAATGCAGCGGTCGTCAATTGGCCACAGGCAATGATCATCGGCGGAATTCCGGCCAATCTGCGCGCGTAGGTTGCGGCACATGCATATGACGACGCAGCGCACAAAATAGCGGCCTGCCCCCAAAAATGGTTGCCCATCCCGGTCAGGGCGTCTGCGCCAATAAGGGTGGCGACGCCGCCAAGGCCGAGAATGGCCCCGCCGAATTTACGCATGGAGGCGCGTTCGTCGGTGGTGAAAAAGTTGGCGATAAGGATGGTAAAAGCCGGGGTGGTCGCGTTGATAACCGAAGCAAGACCGCTATCGATATGTTGTTGGCCCCAGACGATGAATGAGAATGGGATGAAGGTGTTGAGGACGCCCATGATGAGGAATTGACGCCACCTGGAAAGATAGGGTCGGAAGTCTATCGAACTCATAGCGATGACGGCAACGAGGCCGAGGGCACCGACTGTGAGGCGGCCCCAAACCACAACCAGTGGGGGGAGGCCGCGCAGCGCAATTTCGTTGAAGAAGAAAGAGCCGCCCCAGAGTATGGAGAGGGCTATGAGCATGGACCATTCGGTGAGTCCCATGCGTTTGATTGTGTTTGTAGTCATGTTTCCTCCGTTTGCATTTGAGCAAACGTATGCTTGTTGGGAGTACTAAACTATCCGGTTCGTGTGATGCAATCAAAAAGGATGGATGTGGGGGGTGGGGGTGATGGGGATAGGAGGGAGGAAGAGTAAAGGATTAGGAGATGCCGAATTGGGTGAAAGCTCAAGACTGAGCAACTTCAGTCGACGACTCCTTCCATGTCCTACGCGGACGGCGGTTCTTTTTGGCTGAGCCGCCACAAAAAGAACCAAAAATGTCGGCTTTTAAGAACTAGCTTTGCCGCCCGGTTTTAGCAGATCAAGAATCTGATCAAAGCAGCGGAGGCTCCATCGTCGGAGTGTGAAACGCCCTGCAAATCAATACAATTGTTTGCCGTCCATATTCATACGTGCCGCAGTAATAGAGCCGCCTCCACTGCTTTGTCAGCTTCTAGGCCTTGCTAAAAAGGGCTGGGGCATTCCGTTGAAGTGGATGTGAAAGGTCGAACTTGGTAGGGGGGCCTTTCTTTTCTTCCAGCAACCATAAGAAAAGGGACGCCATTGGGCGTCCCTTCATAGTTGTCAGATCAAGTGGGGGGGAGTGCGTTTTACCGGAGTGTCGTCTCGCCGATGGCGCCCTGAAAAAGATCAAGTGGGGTAGCCATGGCGGTCTTTTTTAACGTGAGATTTCCGTTCGATTGGGCTTTGAGAAACGCCATGCGGCGAAGCTCCAATCGCTCGAACTGGGCCGTGCGATGACCGAGAATTTGGTCGATACGTTTTCGGCGAGCGTCAGTATACAAACCCGGAACAGCCGCAGCCGCCTCAGGCGAAACCTTCACAACTATGACATCTGGGACGCCGTCGGGGTAGTTCAATTGCTCGGCACCCGGCATGAAATCGGGCAGCAGGAATGCTTCTCCGGTCAGAACACTATCAATCTTCGCCTCAATGACCTCGGTCGGGTCATTGTCGTTGACGGCAAACTCATAGGTATATTCGCTGACAGTATACACTGCAGACGCATATTGGAGCGGAGCAAAACCCACCATTCCGCCGATGCTGATAAGCGGTCCCACAACCGCGCAGCCTGGCAAGAATGTCAGGAAAAAAAGTACCGCCGTACTGAGTAGTGTCGCTTTCCTCAAAGCAACTTTTGCGCATCGTTGCATGGTCACCCCACATGTAAATCAGTTGACCATCCTCATCCCACTGAGCCGGATAACGCGGTGTCACAATACACTAATATATCTTATCGGACAATCTTTTCAAAGATTTAGAGGGGTTGCAGGTTTTCATGCGTCTGTTTCAAAATAAACCTAAAAAAAGCACATAGTTACAAAGGGCGGTTTGGCTAAATATTTTTTCCAATAAATGCGGAAAGTTAGAAATAATTGTCTTGAAATTGTTGAGAAAATCATTTTTCGGCGATCAGGCATCCCTTTACCTGAGGGCTGCAAAGGGGTATTCCTCCGACCATATGCACACCATGAAAGCCACATTTTCCGACCGGGCCGGGTTGGCCTCGGTCCCCCTTGCCGTGGCCTATGGCGCTGTGCCACTTGGTGCGGCCGCCGCGCGGTATCTTGGCAACGCTGCGGCTGTCTCGGCACTCATGCCATGGCTGCTCCTGGCTGGCATCGGGGCTATCCTTTCAATGCACCGTTCCACTCCCCGTTCCGCCTCCCAAAAAGGATTTCTTTTCAAGACCACCCTGTTCATGCTCATGGTGGTCGGACTGTTCATATATTCCTCGGATGTCATCGTAGCTCAGCTCCCGATTCTTCCATATTTTCGTGAGATGGCACCGCTCGTTTTCCTGCTCTTCTGTGGCCTCTGGGCCTCCACTTGCGGCCTGCCCGACCGGGGCGACTTTCAGCGCTTCGGCGCATTGCTCGGTGTGCTGTGCATCATCGATCTTGTGGCGGAAGGTGTGCTCTATCAGGCCGTGCCCACGGTTCGCTGGCTCGGCAATGCCGACATGCTGGCCGGACTCCTGCTCGTCTCTGTCTGCGCCAGCCTCAAACCGGGCGGCAACGAAGGCGGGGCGCACGAACCGGATCAGGGCCGGACACTCTGGCGCGTGTTGACGCTCCTCGGCCTCATGGCCTGCCTGTCGCGCACCGGATTGTTTGCCGCCGCCTGGGTGATTCTCTGCTTCGGACGCGGGCAGATTCGCTATCGTGTTCTCACCTCTTTGCTCTGCGTCGTATTGATGGCGGTCACATTTTTCCTGCCGTCCACAGCGTCAGATTCAGTACGCTACATAGATTACTGGCTCTGGGTGGAAACGCTCCGGCTTTATGCGGAAACGCCTTCGCTCGTATTCACAGGATTTGCTCTTAACGCGCCTTTGCCAGTACAATTCCCTGTGTCCATGGCTCCGATTTGGAAAGCGGCCACTGGCAGTGCAGCGTCGTTCGGCGCGTACCTGGTTCAGATCCCCTCTTTCTGGCTGCGGCTGACCTTGGCTTGGGGCATCGGCGCTCCGCTGGTCCTGCTGACCGTCCTGTTCGTTCTGCTTTTCCGCCGTCTCACACGCATGGGCGCGGGGCTGACTGCCGCACTCTTTGCCCAAGGCATGACCACGCCACTGCTCTTTGACCCCACTATGGCCGTTGCCATCAGCCTCGGGTTTATTCTGGCCCTGTCCAATCTGACCCCTGCGGCCAATGAAAAAAAACAAGCGCTTGAGCGCTCCCCTGAACCCACACCTGCCAAGCCGGAGAACACTCCCGACCCGGTGGACGAGTGGAATTTTAAGCCTCTGTAACGTCGCCCTCGACACGTACCCAGGAACACTATGTCCATATTTCAGACCACAGCGAATATCCTTATCACCTGTCCCAAAGCGCTCCCCGAATACCTTGAGAGCGAACTCAAAGGGTTCGGTTTCGATCAAACCTTCCCGGTGGAAGCAGGTGTCATGATCCCCGGCACGCTGGACGAGTGCATGGCCCTCAATCTCTGGGTGCGCACAGGACACCGCGTGCTGTTCGAACTCAAACATTTCGATGCCTTTAGCCCGGAAGATTTGTACCGAGGAATCTACGATATCCCTTGGGATAAATACATTGCGCCGGATGGCTACTTCAGCGTGGACGCATCCATCCGCGACACGGAAGTCAACGACTCCCGGTTCGCAGGTCTGCGCGTAAAAGACGCCGTGGCCGATTATTTCATGGATGAATACGACGAACGCCCGGATTCCGGTCCGGACAACACTGGTGTCTGTCTCTTCCTGCACTGGGTCGGCCGTCAGGCGACCTTGTACCTCGACACCACAGGCGACTCTCTGACACGCCGAGGCTATCGCAAACGCCCGCACACCGCCCCCATGCAGGAAACGCTGGCTGCGGCCTGTCTCCTGGCAGCGGACTGGCCGAATCAGGCAGAACAGGGCGCACATTTCATTACACCCATGTGTGGCTCGGGCACCCTGGCCATCGAGGCTGCACTCATGGCTCTGAGCGCAGCGCCCGGGTTGTTACGCGAGAAGTTCGCCTTCATGAATCTGGTCGGATATAATCCGGAAACGTGGGACAAGTTCATTCAAGAGGCCGAGGACGAAGAAATCGCGGAGATCAAAGGGCGCATCATCGCAACGGATCACGATCCCGACGCGATCGAGGCAGCCAAAGACAACGCCCGCATCGCTGGCGTCGGCGATTTCATCGAATTCGCCGTGTGTGATTTTGCGGAAACAGAAATCCCTGAAGGCCCGGGCATCATCATGCTCAACCCGGAATACGGCGATCGGCTGGGCGATGTGGAAGGGCTCATGCCTGTCTACGAAGGCATCGGCGACTTCTTCAAAAAATCCTGCGGCGGCAAAACGGGCTTCATCTTCACTGGCAACTCAGCGCTGGCAAAACGCGTTGGACTGCGTACCAAAAGCAGACGCATATTCTTCAACGCCTCAATCGAATGCCGCCTCCTCGAATATGAATTGTACGCCGGAACAAAAAAAGAACGAAAGGAAGAACTGAAGGGAGAATAACCCCCTTCCTCTCTACTTCTTCTAAAACCCCCTGCCCATAATGCGAAAACCCCTGTGTTCATTACACAGGGGTTTTCGCATTATGGGCACCCTTCGCCGAAGGCGAGATGGGATTCCAAAGGGGCTCGCCCTTTGGCAGGTCCAGGACAGCGTCCTGGTCCCGCAGAAGGCGACCGCCGGTAGGCTCCCCGAAGGGATTCCCTACTTCACAACCCCGAGCAGGCCATTAACGGCTGCCATGACGGATTGTCCTTTGATAGTAATTCTGTCGCCGGTGAGATCGTAGCGCTTGGCGCGGGTTCCACCGGGCCAGGCCCATGCCATCCAGATTGTGCCGACGGGTTTTTCTGGTGTGCCGCCATCGGGTCCGGCGATGCCGGATATGGCGACGGAGATGTCTGCACCGATGGTCTTGAGAATCCCTTGGGCCATGGCGAGGACGACGGGTCTTGAGACGGCCCCGTGTTCTTCGATGACCTCGGGGGGAACGCCGAGCAGGTTGATTTTGACGTCATTTGAATAGGCGACGATTGCTCCGGCGAACCATTCGGAACTGCCGGGGGCGTCGGTGAGCGTGTTGGCTATCAGCCCGCCGGTGCAGGATTCTGCGGTTGCGAGGGTGTTGTTGTGAGCACGCAGACTTTCGCCAAGTTCGTTGACGGCGCGGGAAATGAGATATGTATCCATGTGTGTCCTCCGGGTATGATTCTACAAAATACCTTAAGCAGTTGCAATCTTGACGTACACGCGAGTACTGTGGGGTCATGTTCACAACCCCGCCGGAAATAATCAAGCTTGCATTGAAGCGTCATCGAGAGCCGTGGAACTGGACGTTTCATTGTGCAGCGCTGGTTGGCCTTGGTGCGACGATGCTGACGCAGAGCTATCTGCTGCTTGCATCCACGCTGATTCTGTTCGGGGTGGGTCTCTTTGAGCTGAATATGCCAGAAATGCAAGACAATCCTTGGCTTCGTTTTGTGAAACGGATGGTCGAGTGGGAAAAAAACTGGATAGCCTATCCTTGGACATTCTATAAATGTTGGCGACTTGCGGTTACTGTGCTGGTGGCATGTGTCGTGATCTGGGCTTTCTGGACACGCGAGGCCGCAGTCATTGGATTACTCATCGGTTTTGCGTATTTGATCAAGGTTGTTCGGAGCAATAAAGAGAACGAGATAGATCTGTAAGTAAAAGAATGGACGCCTTTCCTGTCAGATGATAATGATTACGAACAGTCTAAAACCTTTCGGAGGAAAATATGAGTGAGGAAAATATGAGTGATGAAAATAGTTGTAAGCAGTGGCTGAATGAAATCAGTTGGGACATGATTCACGAAGATGCCGTCACCTTGTATCTGGAATGGGGCAACAACGATTACCGTTCCGCCATGCGTTCGCCGGTGACCACCAGCGGCGAGTATTCCATCTATTTTGCCATCGACACATGGGAAGCACCCAAGGTCGTGCTCATGAAGATGGACAATTACGGTTCCACCATTCTGTGTACCAAGCAACTGCCCGAGGCTCTTTCCAAGGAACTGCTTGATGACATCAAGAACATCAAGGGTATTCTTGAGCTGACGCCACCCATCAAGGAATGGTTGATTGAAGAGATGGAAGCCTAGTTTTTCTTTTAGTATAAATGAAAAGGGCCGCTCTATTAAGAGCGGCCCTTTTTTGTGTTGTGTGAAGGTCTAATCTTCTTCGATAACCACGCCGTTGCACACGAAGGATATTCCCTGTGTGGAGGCGGTGCCGATCATGACGGCCTGGATGATGGGCGTGGCAACCTTGGTGCCGCCTTCCCAGCGTACAGTGAAGTTTGCGCCGGAACCGCCATCGGTGTTGCGTTCGGGGATGTGGACTTCCTTGGTTCCCATGGGCGGGATAACCACCGGGGAATCAAAGTAGTTCTTCACCAGTTCACCGTCGTCATTGTAATATTTAACAAATTTGACGGTAATAGAATTCTTGGTATCCACGTTGCGGATGGAAAGCAGCGCAGACAAATTGTAGGGCTGGTTTTTCGGCCCCTGGTAGACGTGTGAATAAATCGGAACGTAAACTTTCTGCCCGCTGGACATATTGAGTGTCCTGCCCGCCAGAGCCGGAAGGGCAAAGGCGAGGATGAGGACAGCAATCAGGACAATTCGAAGGGGTGATATACGCATGGATGACTCCTTAACTATTCGGGGTTCGTTATAATGATATGCCCGCTCGTTTGGGTAATTGCAAGCAAGACCTATTCACGGATTATGCCAAGAATGGTCTGATGACCAAGCCTGCGCCAAGCAGTGTTAGCATGGCGAGTACTATTTTGCGGAACACCGCTTCCGGTAGCTTGCGCCGAACCCGGCCGCCGAGCCAGATGCCGATGCCTACCGGGACAACACCCGCCGCTGAGATCAGCACGACCTCGGTGGAGAAGAATCCAAGTTTGCCCAACCCCACGAGCATGACAATGTTGGCGAAGAAAAATGAAGTGTTAATAGCCTGAACAAGTTCATCTTTTGTGATGTCCAATGACATGAGATACGGCATGATAGGCATGATCTGTGAGCCAGTAAGCCCGTTGATCAACCCGGTGATTGCGCCGACAATACAGGCCAGCCATGGCGTGTGTTTTAATGAAAAATGTCCGCCCCAAAGCCCCCATGATCCGTACAATACCATGGACGTGCCCAGTACCGCGCGGGAGACGGTGGTGTCGCCACTGCCAAGTACCCACAGACCGAGGACAAGACCGGGCAGGGCTGCCACATACAGGAACCAGAATCTGCGCAGTACGGGCAAAAAACCACCTGCATCGATCATGACCAGAAGGCTCGAAAGCAGGGACGGAAGGACCACCAGTGAGATGGCGAGCCGCATATCGACAAAGCTCGCCATGATACCAAGGCAGGTGGTGGCAAAGCCGAGGCCTGCCGTTCCCTTGAGAAAGGCCGCGAACAGGAACGTTGCGAAGATGAATGTGATGATGAGCGGTTCCACGATGCACAGGGTTACGCCTTCCTGAAATCTATGGCAACCAGTTCCCTCTTTTCAGCGGGCCGACTCTGCGGTACATCAAAGGTCTTATATATGAATATGATCATCAGGAGACCGATATGAAGATACCCAAAGGATACCAGTTCGCGGCGACCAAGGCAGCGTTCAAATACGAAGGCAAGCTCGATCTGGGCGCCATTGTCAGCTCCACTCCGGCTGTGGCGGCTGGCGTGTTCACCACCAATAAATTTCAGGCCGCGCCGGTTTTGCAGTGCAAGGACATGCTCGCCGATGGCCGCAAGATTTCCGGCATCCTCGCCAACTCCGGCCAGGCCAACGCCTGCACTGGTGACGAAGGCCTCACCAATTGTCGCGAGACACTGAATCTAGCCGCCAAGGCGCTCGGTGTCCCGGCGGATGAACTGCTGCCAGCGTCTACGGGCGTCATCGGTGCGCAGTTCGACATGGATAAATGGGAAGCCGCCATGCCCGCTCTGGGCGAGAGTCTGATGACGAGCACGCCGGAAGACACGGCGCAGGCGATCATGACCACGGACACCGTGCATAAGCTGGCCGAAACATCCTTTGAACTCAAGGGCGGCGAAGTGCGCCTGCTCGGCATGTGCAAGGGCGCAGGCATGATCTCCCCGAACATGGCGACCATGTTGTCCTTCATTTGTTGCGATGCGGATATCTCCACCGAGGCGTGGCAGGCCATGCTTATTGATTGCGTAAATCTTTCCATCAACCGGGTGACGGTTGATGGCGATATGTCCACCAACGATTGTGTCATGGCGCTGGCAAACGGCGAATCCGGCATCGCCATCGAAAGTGAAGACGATTATGCTCTGCTCAGAAAACACCTGCTCACTGTCTTGGAAGAGCTGGCATATAAGATAGTCATGGACGCCGAGGGCGGTACCAAAGTCGCCTTCATCGAAGTGTCCGGCGCACGGTCCGACGAAGACGCCGAACTGGTGGCCCGTGCCGTGGGCAACTCCCCGCTGGTCAAAACCGCACTGTTCGGCTCCGACCCCAACTGGGGCCGCATCATCTGCGCCGCTGGCTATTCCGGTGCGAATTTTAAAGCCGACGACCTCGTTCTCGAGATCGGTGGTATCCTCGTGTTCCGCAACGGCACCCCGGAACCGGGCAACATGGACGACCTGCTCAACCCGATCATGGCCAAGCGCGACATCGTCATCCACATCGCCATCGGCGAAGGCCCGGGCAGTTCCAAGCTGTTGGCGTCTGATCTGACGCGGGAATATGTGAGTATTAATGCGGATTACAGGTCGTAATATCGGCGGCTGGCTGCTCGTCAGCATCCCGGTACTCATCCTGCTGGGGTGTGCGTATCTGGTCGGCTACTGGACCGTTTTAGACGAGAGCTGGGCAGAGGCGATCTCCGTTTCGCGCTTGATGTCGCTGCCTCTTCCGGTCCTTGGTGGATTTGGCGTCGTTTCCGTTGCGCTCGCCTTTATGGCAGCTCGGCTGACAGCGTATGCTCATGGTCAGCCCGTCAAGCTTGGACGGTTAATATTTGGGGCGCTGGCATTGTTTGCAGCATTGTATGGTGCTACCTATGACGATTTGGGGCTGGTGGATTTGTACCCTCTGGTCGCGCTGCTGGTGATTTCATTTTTGCTCTTTCGAGTTGAAACAAAAGTGGTGGCGGCAATACTGTTTGGTGTGATTATGGTTTCCTTTTTCAGCCTGAATGCCAAAGAACTTGGCGAGCGGGACGCGGAAAGGGCGCAGCTTTCACTGAATGTGTATACTACGACACTTGTGGCTTCGAAAGCCGATAACCGTTAGATCAGGAGTCACGAATGCCCATCCTCAGAGTCGAAACCTGGGCTGGATTAGCCAAAGAAAAGAAACAAGATTTCGTGGAAACACTGACCCGCGAGACTGTGCGTATTCTCGACTGCCCGCCTGAGGCGGTGACGGTCATTATAGATGAAATACCCAAAGAAAACTGGGGCGCTGCCGGAGAACTGTGTTCCGAGCGTTTCCCTGATAAATAGCCGAGGCATTGAATGGCAGACATGAAAGATAGAGATCAGAATACCCGTACTGTGGATTTCCTCAACGAGTGCGGCATGCTTCGAAAAACGCCTCGAACCGGGTACCAATTTCTTGGTTCCGGTAAGGAGAACGTCGCGGAGCATTCCTTCCGTACCGCCGTCATTGGGCATATTCTGGCTATTCGGGCCGGAGCGGATGTGGCGCGGACGACGTATATGTGTCTGTTTCATGATCTGCATGAGGCGCGGACCGGGGATTTTAATTACGTGAACCGGATTTACAACAACTCGGATCGGACTGCGGCGTTGAAGGATGCTGTGGGCGGGACTGGTATCGAAGAAGAAATCCTTGGCTACTGGGAGGAGTTGGAAGAGACGTCCAGTCTGGAAGCGAAGCTGGCGCAGGATGCGGATCAGCTCGACTTCATCCTGAATCTCAAGGAAGAAGCGGATCAGGGCAACAAGTATGCTGACGACTGGCTCGAAATTGCCTTGGAGCGGGTACGCACCGAGTGGGGACAGGAGCTGGCGCAGACCATCGCCAAGACCGACCACAAAGAGTGGTGGTTTCTTGGAGCGGACAGATCGTGGTGGACCCGGAAGAACGGAAAGGACACAAAAGAGTAAAGAATTGTAAAAGAGTCTGGGAAAATCTCACGATTCGTTTATAAAAACTCCTCAAGTCTTGCCGTTTATGTGCATATTGGATACAGCCTTAAGACTGTGGCAATTCCTCAATCGATGTTCGACGGTCATTCATCGAAGCTTTATTGGCTAATCTGTTGAATTCATAGATATAATGTTTGAAACGGTTCAGGTAGTAACACTACCTTGGGTGGGACTGTTCATGGCTGAAAAGGCGCGCGGCAAAATATTTCCGTTCACGTTTCCTTGCACCATATGCAAGGATTTTGTGGACGAGCTCGGCGGGATGTTCCTTTTCCTGCTGGAATCCGCGATGCTCATCTTCGCCGGTTGGGGCCAGTTTCCCAAAATCATTCGTCAGGTCTATTTCATCGGCGTTCAGTCGGTCTCCGTCATCGCACTCATCGGCCTCTTCTCCGGCATGGTTATGGGCATGCAGCTCTATTATGCCCTCGCCACATTCGGCGCTGACGGTTTCCTCGGCACGGGCGTGGCGCTCTCCATGGTCCGCGAGTTGGCTCCGGTCCTCACGGCCATCATGCTCACAGGTCGGGCCGGATCGGCCATGACTGCCGAGATAGGCGTTATGCGCATCTCCGAGCAGATCGACGCGCTGACCATCATGGACATCAATCCCATGCGTTATCTGGTGGCCCCGAAACTGGCCGCCAGCCTTATATGTTTCCCTATCCTGACCGCATTTTTTAACCTCATCGCCCTGTGGGGCGGTTGGCTTACCGGCGTTAAACTGCTCGGTGCCAACGAAGGCGTATACTGGTCAAGAGTCACGGATGCGCTGGAGTGGGTCGATATCGAAGGTGGTTTCATCAAGTCCATTGTTTTCGGTATTCTGGTCTGCACCATTTGCACTTTCGAAGGTTATTACACGCACATACGGTCAGGGCATTCCGGGCCGGAAGGTGTCAGCCAGTCCACCACCAATGCGGTGGTCAAATCCTGTGTCGTCATCCTTGCGTCGGACTACGTCATGACGTCGTTGCTGTGGTAGGAAAAGAATGAAATCAAGCACAGCACCCAACATACGACTTGAAAACCTGACCATCGGTTACGGCGGCAATCCCGTGGTCAAGGATCTCAATATCGAATTTCCCGGCGGCAAACTTTCCATGGTCATTGGCGGGTCCGGCTCGGGCAAGTCCACTTTGCTCAAGCACATCCTTCAATTGCAGCCGCCCATTTCCGGCGAAATTTTCATCGGCGAGCACAACATGGGCAAGCTCTCCCGGCGCGAACGCCATTGCATTCGCCAGCGCACGGGCGTCCTGTTTCAGGACGGTGCCATGCTCGGTTCGCTCAAGCTTATAGATAATATAGCCCTGCCGCTGCGTGAGCATACCAAGCTCAGTGAAGAGCAAATTATGCGCATTGTGCAGGATCGCCTCGCCATGATGGGGCTTGGTCACGCGCTGGAACTGTATCCCAACGAACTTTCCGGCGGCATGCGCAAACGCGCGGGATTGGCGCGGGCACTGGTCATGGACCCGCAAGTGCTGTTCTGTGATGAACCCACTTCCGGCCTCGATCCGGTCATGTCCGCCGAACTGGACCAGCTTTTGCTGGAGATGATGTGTCATTTCGACATGACGATGGTTGTGGTCACCCACGACTTGGCGAGCATGCGCGGGCTGGCGGATCACGTAGTCATTCTTGGTGAGAGCAAGTGCCTCTACCAGGGAACGATAGAAGAATTGGAAAAGACGGAAGATCCGTATCTGCGCAGGTTCCTGGATCGCGCCGCCGAAGAACGCGATGCACCCAGGTTGACCATGGCGCCTATTAGTCAGGAAATGATGAAGCTCAATTGCAACAGTATTATGGGCGAAAAAGACACAGTCCGGAAGGATCCACAATGTTCAAGTTAAAGAAAGAAACCGCTGTCGGCCTCTTTGTCCTCGCAGGAATTATCGCCATTGCTTATATGGCGGTCAACCTCGGCAACGTGCAACTTTTCTCGGACAAGTATAATTCGATTCACGCGAATTTCAGCGACATCTCCGGTCTGAAGGTCAATGCCCCTGTACAGATGTTCGGCGTCAAGGTCGGGTATGTGGGTGCCATCGGGCTGGACCAGAAGAATGATGTGGCAACCGTGGAAATGCGTATCGACAAAGATGTCAAACTCACGGACGATGCCATTGTTTCGGTCAAGACCAACGGACTTATCGGTGATAAATATCTGAAGATCGCTCCGGGCGGCTTGGGTGACCCGGTTAAACCGGGAGACACCCTGTTTGACACCAACCCATCCATTGACATAGAGGACCTGATCAGCAAGTTCGCTTTTGGCAAAGTCTAGAGCCGCATTGCTACAAAAGGTATTAATATGATTATGAAAAGATTTATATATGCATTGTTCCTGGTCTGTTTGATAGGTACGTTTGCCTCGGCCATGGCCGAGCAGACGCCCACTGAGCGGGTCAAGGAAGGCACGGACAAACTCATCAAGATTTTGTCCAACCCGGATATGCAGAACCCGGACAAGCATGATGCGGCCATCGCTTCCTTGCGTGCCGAGGCTGAGCAATATATCGATTTCCGTTTGGTCACCATGTACTCCGTGGGCAAGCCGTGGAAGAAGATGTCCCCGAAAATGCGGGATGATCTCACCGAAGCTTTTGTCCAGCTTTTGGAGCGTTCATACCTTAAGAGAATCCCTGCGTATGGCGGCCAGAAGATCGACTATACCAAGGAAATGATCTCCGGCAACAAGGCCAAGGTTATTACAGAAATAGTTGACAAAGATAAGAAAATTGTTGTTGAGTTCAGGTTGAAGAACATGAGCCAGCAGTGGATGATCTACGATGTGGTTGCTGAAGGCGTGAGCCTCGTGGCCAACTATCGGAGTCAGTTTTCCCAGGTTCTCAATGATGGAACCCCGGAAGAGCTGCTCAAGTTGATCCGTGAACGTGTTAAAAAGATTGATAAGGACGCAGCTGACGAAGCTGACGTCAAGCCCCAAGGATAATTCGAAATATGAGCTACCGGCTTTTCCTGAGTGTGACACTTGCCGCTCTCCTGCTGATGTGGGGGGGGGCTAGTTTTGCGTCTGATGCCGGGACTCCTCTTGATGGGGCTAAACAGGTCGCTCAGTTCTCTGATATGAAGGGAGCCGGAGCCGCTGCCGACGCCCAAGGCGATGCATCCGATTACGACGACTTTGATGATATGGACGAATATGCGGACACCGAGACACTGATTGCTGACCCGTTGTCTGGCGTCAACCTGGTCATGTTCCATTTCAATGATGCCATGTACCACGCCATCTTCAAGCCTGTTGCCACTGGGTATGCTTGGGCCGTTCCGCCCGCGCCCCGCCAATGGGTTCGTAATTTCTTCACCAATATGCTCTACCCGGTCCGTTTCGTGAACAACATCCTGCAGGGTAAGTTCGACGCGGCCTATATGGAAACATCCAAATTTATCGCCAATACCAGTTGGGGTCTGCTCGGTTTTGCTGACGTGACCTCGACCATGAAGCGCAATTGGGAGCCGGAACGCCCCACAGCTGATGGCTTAGGGCAGACGCTCGGCAAGGCAGGGATTGGTCACGGTATCTACATCGTCTGGCCGTTCATCGGCCCCAGCTCCATCCGGGAAACCGCTGGTTGGTTGGGTGACAGCTACCTTGATCCGCTGAGCTACGGCGACCTCTCCTTTGTGGAATTCATGGCTATCCGCGCCTACAAGAACGTGAACACCTTGTCGCTGCAACTTCGTGGTAACGAGTACGAAGCGCTGACCGAAGGTGCCATCGATAAGTACGCTGCCGTGCGCGACGCTTACATCCGTTTCCGGGCCAAGAAGGTCCAGGAATAACCTTTCCTTTTCCCGGTTGAATCTTTTCATGAAAATCGCCGTTATTTCTGACACCCACTTGGAAGCCCCCCCTGGGTGGCTTGACGGTGTGTATGAGAAATGGCTCGGTCCTGCCGATTATCTGGTCCATTGTGGCGACATCACCACGCCGGAAGTCTGGTCGTATTTTATGCAGCACGATAATTTTCTCTGCGTACGCGGTAATTGTGACTGGGACCCGCAACTGGTGGACGAGCTTGAACCCATGCTCTCCGTCAAAATCGGCCCGCTTACTCTCGGCGTCACTCACGGCTGGGGGCCACGGCCGCAGGTGTCCGTCAAAGTGGCGCAGGCTTTCGGACCGTCCTATGACCTTGTGTGTTATGGTCACACCCACGCTCGCGACTGGTCCATCATCGATGGCGTCCAGCTTCTCAATCCCGGCTCGCTGGGCGAATCCCGCTCTCTTGCTCTGGTGACCGTCTCTCAGGATGGCAATATGGAGTGCGAATTTGTCGACGCCAGTTAGCCATTGTTAGCGTTGATATATTCTCAATATCTGCCCCATCTCAGTTTGCCTTTCCCCCCTTATTTCGTGTAGCGTGGCTCAAATCGCTTAAATATGAATACCTTCACCCTCAGGGGATGGAGCTTGGAGAGATAGTATGAGTAAAATTTTTGTAGCCGGCGCTGCCGGAAATATCGGTACTGCGCTTCTGGCAAGCTTGCATGCGGCAGGAGCAGACGTTGTGGCAGGTGTCCATGATCAGGACAAAGCCAAAACCCTGTCTGACCTTGGTGTGGATGCACGCCCCTTTGATTTTGAGGACGTTGATTCCATGGTCCGCGCCATGGACGGTTGCCAGCGTATGTTTCTCATCATTCCGCTGCAGGAGCGTTTGACCCGGTTCGGCCATCTGGCAGTCCAGGCGGCCAAGGATGCGGGCATTGAATACATCGTGCGTACCAGCGGTTACGCCGCTTCGTCCGACGCCCATTGGCGTCTGGGTCGCGAGCACGGCATGGTAGACCAGTTCGTGGAAGACTCCGGGATTCCCTTCACTGTCCTGCGTCCCAACACCTTCATGCAGAATTTCTCCACTATCATGGCCGAGATGGTCAAGGGCGGCACCATTAGCATGCCCGAAGAAGATGCCAAGGTCAGCTACATCGATGTGCGCGATATCGCGGACTGCGCAACCACACTGCTCACGAGCGGTGGCGGTGAGCACGTTGACAAGATGTATGCTCTGACTGGACCGGAAGGCCTCTCCGGGGCCGATGTTGCCGCACAGATTAGCGCAGCGTCCGGGCGTGATGTTACGTATAATCCCATCGCGGAAGAGGCTTTCATGCAAGGGCTCAACGCCATGGGTATGCCAGAATGGAATATCAACATGCTCGTCAGCCTGACCCGCGTGGTTAAGCTCGGCATGATCGGTAACGTGACCAAGGCCGTGGAGTTCATAACCGGAACACCGGCCCGCACTTTCAGCGATTTTGCCGCTGAACACGCTGCGGTCTGGAAATAGGACGTGACACCGCTCACTGGGCAGAAGCGCCTCATAAGGCTCATCAAGGAAGTCTCCGCAGGACATTACTCGGATGACATCCTTGCGCTGACCGGGCCAGAGTTTCCGCCGGAGATCCAAGAGATTGCCGAGGCTGTGGGCATGATGATGGTCAAGATCGAAGCCAGAGAATATCATCTTGAGCAGTTGTTCGAAAAAATCAAATCCAACACGCTGAATACCGTGACCGCAGTTGCCGGAGCCTTGGGCGCACGCGACGCCTACTCCGAAGGCCATGGAGAACGTGTGGGTATTTATGCCGAACGGCTGGCCCGACGGTTGGAGTTGACCACCGAAGAAGTGGAGCGCATCCGTATTGCGGGTGTGTTGCATGACATTGGAAAAATCGGCTTCTCCGATCAGGTTTTCACCAATGAAGAGACACGGGTGAACGAAGATATGCTTCTTGAAATCCGCAGCCATCCGCAATGGGGCTACGACATTCTCAAGAATCTCGAATTCCTCGGCCCCGCACTGGAATATGTCTATGGCCACCATGAGCGCCTCGACGGTCAGGGGTATCCACGCGGCTTGTCCGGCCCGGAAATCCCGCTGGGTGCACGCATCATTGCCGTGGCCGACTGTTTTGACGCTATAACGACCAACCGCCCGTATCAGGACGGTAAAACGCCGCAACAAGCGTTTGCCATCCTCAACGAACAGGCTGGCGATGCCCTTGACCCGGTTCTGGTGGATGCGTTTATCGATGAAATTGAATCAGGCGGTATGGCGGAGTAATATCTCCTGTTGTTCTGGTGATCTGTCGAATCCCTCTTTGCCCATTCATTCTTTTCCGACTAATCAGGAAACATTCTCATTGACTTTTGGCTTCACCTCCTTACTCTTTGTGTTCTGGAGTATACAATTTTATGAAGCTGTTCATAACGTTTTTGACATTGACGATCGCCACTTTTTTCCCAACCGACGCACTGGCCTGGGGGCCAGGTGTGCATCTCGCGTTGGGCAATTCGGTGCTGGCCAATCTCGGTTGTTTGCCGCCGCTCATCGGTTCGCTTCTGGGCCGACATCAAAACGCGTTCCTGTATGGCTGTCTTTCCGCTGATATTTTTATTGGCAAGGGGACCAGTTTCAAGCCCGGCCACAGTCACAACTGGGTCACGGGATTCAAGCTTCTTTCCTCCGCCAAGGACCCGCGTGTCCTCTCCTACGCATACGGCTATCTGAGCCATCTGGCCGCCGATGTGGTTGCCCATAACTACTATGTACCGAACGCCCTATGGACCATGCCGTCCGGCGGCAAGATTTCTCATGTCTATGTTGAGGCTCAGGCAGATTTGAAGTTCAAGGCGGAACACAAGGCCGCTCTGGCCCTGTTCAGAAGCCCCAACAAGGAAAACGACACGACTCTTTTGACCGCCATGGACAAGAAGCGGCTGCCGTTCCTGTTCAAGAAGCAGATCATCAAGAGTACCTTGAAGGTGTGCGGAACCAAGGAATGGGGCAATTCCTTGAGGCTGGCCGATCGCCTGATGCCACGAGGCCAAAGCACCTATCATCTGGATGATATGTACGCACTGTCCCGAAATCTCGTGTTCAATTTTCTCGTCGATCCCAAGGCGACGGTGGCTGTTTCCTTTGACCCCATTGGCAGCCGCAACCTCCGTTCTGTCAGAGAACTGCGCGGCCAGCGCCAGCCCGGTTCTTCTGCAGTGCTTTTCGCTCCGCACACGTCCATCACGGCTATTTCCACACCTCTGTCATCCGAAGAACCGGCCGCTGCCACCGCCAACGGTTAGCAAGGCCGAATAAACTTCTCTCATTGTTTTACATTCCTCCTCTCTTTGATTAAGAATAGGGTAGTTTATACCCAGTGTTAACTCTGACCAGTGTGAGACTATGTTGCGACGCCTTGTTTATTTATTTCCCCTGCTTATCGGACTGGCCCTGGCCGCAATTATTGCGGCTGGTCTCTATGCCGAGCAGGAACGCCATGCCCAGGCGTCACGACTCAAGGTCGTCAGTAAGCTGTCCACCATTCAGAGCGGCTTTGAAAACGGCCTCAACACCCGACTACATCTGGCCGGAGCACTCAAATCATTCATCATGCTCAACCCGGAATTGGAGCAGGAAGCGTTCGCCTCTCTGGCGAAAGGGCTGCTTGAAGGTGGCAGTGGCGTCCGGTTCATTGAACTGGCCCGCGGCAATGCCATTTCGCATATTTACCCGGAAGACGAGAGCGAACGAATGATCGGCCGACAGCTCTTGCTGGACTTCCCGCTGGACATCAGAGATCTGACGCTTCGGGCAATGCAGAGCAGACAGGGACATATTTCCACACCGCTCACGGTTATCGAGGGGGGAGAGGCGATCATATCGGTCACCCCTGTGTATCTGGCTGACGGCGGCCTTCCTGGTTCTTCCACCTACTGGGGCATGATTGTGATGCTCATTGACGTCAAGACCCTGTACCGGGAAGCCGGGATCGGCACCAACGTGACGGACATAGACATTGCCATACGAGAACCAGGTGACGTGCACGGCCAAAGCCGAATGCTCTACGGCAAAGACAGGGTCTTCTCCATGAGTCCGGTGATCATGAATACACCTATTCCCGGCGGCTATTGGCAGGTGGCGGCTGTCCCGGGCAAAGGGTGGTCCGTTTCACCGCATCAGGGATTTATTCTCTATGGTGGTGGAATTGCCACTGTAGCCCTGACTGCGCTGCTGCTTGTCATGCTCACTGTTCTTTTGCGCCATCTCTCGGAAAGAGAACAGTATCGCCAGTTGATCCAGCGTGCCAAAAGCATCATATTGCGCACGGACATGGACGGAAATATCACGTTTTGCAACGATTATGCCGAGTCGTTTTTCGGCTATGATTCTGGAGAACTTACGGGAAAATCGCTCATAGGTACGCTTATTACCGAGGCGAGCGTTGGTGGCAAATCCGTCAAACGATACGTGGATCAACTGCTTCGGAATCCTGCGGCACATCCATTTAATGAGACGATAAACGTTCGCAAAAATGGTGAGATGGTCTGGGTTGCGTGGGCCAATGAAGCGGTCATGGGCCGTGATGGGACCATGGCCGAATTGCTCTGTGTTGGAACGGATATCACCGACCGCAAGCTCATGGAGGAATCCCTCAAGAGCAACGAACGGCAATACCGCCTGCTGGCAGAAAACGTTTCAGACATTATCCTTGGCATGGACGCGGGCCTGCACATTACCTACGTCAGCCCTTCTGATGAAGCGGTACGCGGGTTCAAACGGTACGAAGTTTTGGGACGCCCTATCGGTGATTTCCTGACCCCACAATCAGAGCGCGCACTTGAGGACGCCATGTTCGGCTTGTCCTCCCAACTTTCGCTGGAAAGCTCACCGCCATCCACCACCGTGGATATGGAATTTACCTGTGCCAATGACGGCACGGTCTGGCTGGAAACCCGTATCGGTTTGTTGCTCAACGAAAACGATGACATTATCGGTGTTCAGGGCGTAGCTCGCGACATTACTGACCGCAAACGCGCTGAAGCACTGCGCGACGACGTGGAGCGTATGGCCCGGCACGATCTCAAAACGCCCCTTGGTGCGGTGGTTGGCCTGCCCGATGAAATCCGGCGTATGGGTCCGCTCAATCCCACGCAGGATGGCATGCTCGAAACCATCGAGAATGCGGGCGAAACGATGCTCCAGCTTATCAACCGCTCCCTTGATCTTTTCAAG
The DNA here is from genome assembly GCA_022712855.1 of Pseudodesulfovibrio sp. Lineage (GTDB taxonomy): Bacteria > Desulfobacterota > Desulfovibrionia > Desulfovibrionales > Desulfovibrionaceae > Pseudodesulfovibrio. The sequence continues at coordinate 20,858 of JAFLJT010000118.1, forward strand.
ATGGAGTGCGGCACCTATGTCCTTGCGCGAAAGAATGTGGACGTGCTGAGTATTATTGAGTGCATCAAAAATGATGTCAGAACGATTTTTCGGGAGAAGGGCGTCAGCCTCGGCATAGATACCAAGAATTCTCTCAGTGACGGAACATTCCCGGCCATGGTCGAAGAAGACCTGTTCCGTTCCATGCTCTCCAACCTGATGGTTAACGCCCTGCAGGCTTCACCCAACGGTGGTGCCGTCACCATCTCTTTGGCCTGCGACGAAGTCATCTCCATCACTATCCGCAACAAAGGCGAAGTGCTTCCAGACCTGCGGGACATCTTTTTTGACAAGTACGCCAGCGGCGATAGCACGGGCTCCGGCCTCGGCACCTACTCCGCCCGGCTTATTGCCCGCACCCACGGCGGCGATATCACCGTCGACACCTGTGCGCCAGGTGAGACGTGCGTGACCATCACCCTGCCTGTGTAGGGTCCGATCTTTGGCCGAACGGTCGAAAATAGCTCAATCCGCGCTTCCAATTCCCGAAATATTTTTACGAGAGATCACTGCACGGTCCAATAGCGCGAGCCATGGCCTTTGGGTGTTTCTTCTATAAATATTAAGCGATTATGGAAGCATGTGTAGCTTTACACTGTGCCGTTCTTGAGAGTGCAGTAGAATTGTTCACTGGGTAGGCGCGAAAAAAAGTCAAGACCGAAGCGTACTTCCTGTACGTTAGGGTTTGACTTTTTTGAAGCAACGACGCCAGTGGGCAATTCTGCTGTGCTCTCTACGAGGAGCCGCCGCCAAGTATGGCTTCGGCCAGAGAGCCTTTGGCGTCGTAGGGAAAAACCCGTTTGCCAATGGTCATTTCGCCCGAGAGGTCGAACATGGTGCGGTAGAGATTCTCAGGATCAAGGACGCCTGTCCCCGAAGCCTTGACCGAAAGCGGTTTGCCCATGGAAAAGTCACGGATATCCATATCTGCTCCACGAATCTCGGCAGTAAATGCGAGGTCCTCCACCGATTTGTCACCGGGCAGGAGCAACTGCTGCGAGCGGATATCCACCCATCCATTTTTGGGGAGAGCAGCTCCGGCGGGCAAGAAAAGGCTACCCGCCACATGCAGGATGCCTTTAAAATCTGCCCCGCCGAGCAGGGATGTCATATTGAGGTCACCCTCAAATTCAAAAACCCCGGTCTGAAACAAAACAAGCTCACATTGGGAGCCTCCTGTATCGAGTCGAACAGAGGCTAGTGGCGAAAAACCGACTTCGACATACGCCTGGTGGAAAGTGAAGCTGCCGGGAGTGTCTGCTACGGTGATTTTGAGTTTGCGCAGGCGGAAGCTCAGCGGACCATCACGGTCAATACCTTCCCACCGCAGGCCAATCGTGGGCAGTTTTTCATCAAGAGAAGCCAAAGCGGATGCCCAGATTTTGTTCCATGGCGTAAAGAGTGCGATACCCAAGCCGAAACCAAAGAGTATAAGAAAGAGGCGGGCCAGAATTCGGCCGGGCAACGAGGATGTCTTACGATACGGATTCGCCATATAATCCTCAGCGCGCCAGGACGAAATGTGCGTCAGCAAGGCGCGGATCATCAGCGTTACGGGTTATGGCGCAGTTGGGCGTTTGCAGGCTCGCCTGATCGCGCATGGCGTTTAAGAAATTCGTCAATTTGGTCAGCGAAAGGCCAATAAACGTTACCTGAACACCTTCCAGATCCTCATTAATACGGGTGGAGTGGATGGAGGTTAGGTTCTCTTCCATGAGCAGGTCATCGATAATGGACCAGACCGCCTCTTCCGCTGGCAGGTGAACAAGGTTACCCTGTTGCGCCCTGAGTGCTTTGATATCCTGAACAATCGGTACCACGCGGCCATATTGTTCTTTGCTGTGGACAATCCGCTGGTCCATGGATCCTGCGAACAGTTTCAGCCCCACAGCCACCGAAAAAGCGAGGGCCAGCAGCCCAAGTAGCACAAATTTGAAAAATTGCGTCTGCGACTCAAGCGGCCAGGTGCCCCAGAAGAATTTACTTGTTCGGGAGATCATTTGGGCTCCACAATTAGGCTGAACACAATGCCACCAAAGACATCTTCCCGTTTTTCCAGCGAAAAGAAAAAGCTGTCATCGTCTGACAAGTCCTCAATATATGCATCAAAGCGACTGACGTTAGGACCAAAGAAACCCCGCACGCGCCCTCGTTTTCCATCAACAGAGAGTCCTTCCAGGCGCAAGCTTTCTACAGCCGGAAGGCTCAGAGCTGCCAGTATGCTGAGAGGGTCAAGGCCGATGCTATTGGTTGCCGTCAGCTTGCCATGCTCAAATTGCAACCTTCCAAAAGGGGAGCCGCCGATATCCGGCCCAAGAACTGAAGAGTACAATTCATTGGTTTCCGCCAGGATTTCATCAAGCTGAACCTGCGTGAAGTGATAGCGCAGCATTTGTCCGCCCATGAACAAGCTACAGACAATAATAACCCAAACGAAATTGCGGCCAAATCGTTTGGATGCTGACGCGCCTTCTTGCTGCGCAGTTTTCCTATCTGTTTCAGATGCCACCATAAAACTCCCTGACACCCAAATACGCGAAAGGCTGAATGGGAGCAAGGAAGGAGGTTGGGCCAAAAGCTCAAACTTGATAATTCTCCCATTATTCCTTACATCGTGAACATCCCAAAAACATTAAGGGGGCTTTCCATGAAAATATTAGTTGTCGGAAGTGGCGGACGTGAACATGCATTGTGCTGGAAACTGTCACAAAATCCCAAGGTTGAGAGGATCATGTGCGCACCGGGTAACGGTGGAACCGCGCTGATCGGCGAAAACATCGATATCAAAGACGATGATCTCCCGGCCCTGATCGCCCTTGCCAAAGATCAGGAAGTCGATCTGGTCGTAGCTGGTCCCGAACTCCCGCTGGTGCTCGGTCTCGAAAATGCACTCCGCCTGGAAGGCATTCCCTGCTTCGGCCCTAACGCCTACGCAGCGAATCTGGAAGGCTCCAAAGCATTTTCCAAGAACGTCATGGCCGAAGCTGGCGTACCTACCGCAGATTTCCGCGTATTCGACGAGTACGATTCCGCCGTCTCCTTCATCAAGGAACGCGGTGTGCCCATCGTCATCAAGGCCGACGGTCTTGCTGCTGGCAAGGGTGTTGTTGTCGCCACCACCGAAGAGGAAGCCCTCGAAACTCTCAACGATATGATGGTCAAACAAACCTTCGGCGCAGCGGGCGAGCGCGTGGTCATCGAAGAAGCTCTCTCTGGCGAAGAAGCATCCTTCCTCGCCTTTTGCGATGGCGAAAACTACGCACTGCTGCCGTCCAGCCAAGATCACAAAGCCGCCTACGAAGGCGACACTGGTCCGAACACAGGCGGCATGGGAGCCTACTCTCCGGCACCCATCCTTCCCGAAGAGAAATACTCCGAGACTGCCGAGATGTGCATCAAGCCCATTCTCAAATACATGGCCGCCAAAGGTGAGCCGTTCAAAGGCGTCCTCTACGCCGGACTCATGTACACCGAAAACGGCCCGTCCGTTCTCGAATACAACGTTCGCTTCGGTGATCCCGAATGCCAGCCGCTGCTCATGCGTCTCGAAACCGATTTGCTCGAAATCATGTTCGCCTGCATCGACGGCAAACTCGATCAGGTAAACGTCACTTCCACCGCCCAAACAGCCTGCGGTGTCGTCATCGCCGCCGAAGGGTATCCCGCATCCTATCCCAAGGGTATGGAGATAACAGGTCTCGCCGATGCCGATGCAATGGAAGGCGTCAAAGTTTTCCAAGCCGGAACCCAGCTCAAAGACGGTAAAATCGTCACATCCGGCGGTCGCGTCCTTTGCGTCACCGCACTCGGTGACGATCTCGAAGCCGCTCAGAAAAAAGCCTACGAAGCCGTAGAAAAAGTCCACTTCGATAAGAGTTATTTCCGTCGTGACATCGCCGATAAGGGCGTCGCACGACTCAAAGAATTATAAAAAGGGAAAAACAATGCCGCAGGTAGTTATTTTCATGGGCTCCATTTCTGATGAAGAAAAAATGCGCCCCTGTGCCGATCTGTTGACAGAGCTTGGTATCGACCACACCTTCACCATCTCTTCCGCACACCGCACTCCCGAGCGGACCTCCATGCTCGTCAAAGAGTACGAAGCCGACGGTTGCCAGGTCTTCATCTGCGCCGCAGGACTCGCCGCCCACTTGGCCGGGGCCGTCGCAGCAAAGACCATCAAGCCCGTTCTCGGCGTCCCCCTGGCCGCCTCCGCCTTCGGCGGAATGGATGCCATGCTCGCCACAGTACAGATGCCCCCAGGATTCCCCGTCGGCACGCTCGCACTCGACAAAGTCGGCGCCAAAAACGCCGCATGGCTCGCCGCACAAATTCTGGCACTCCACGACGATTCCGTGGCTGCCAAAATTCTGGATGCTCGCGAAGGCTTCAAAGTTGCAGTCGAAAAGGCTGCTGCTAGCCTTTAGTATATTTATAGGAGGGCCTCCGGCGGCGCTTGCCAGCGGGGCCCCTTCGGGGACCAGAGAACCCTTTGAGAAAAGGGTTCTCTGGACTCTCCTAAACTTTTTATCGCGCCTTCGGCGAAGCTCTTCGAGCGCGGTAAGGCGTACCTTACCACCGTGCCGGTTAACGATTTGAGCCGAAAAAAGCGGTCGATACAGTGTCCTTCTTATTGGAACTGCATCGGCCGCTTTTTTCGGCTCAAATCGTGGGTGAAGTTTTTAGGAAAGGGGCTTCCGGAATTCTTAATTACATTTT
>JAFLJT010000327.1 GCA_022712855.1 Pseudodesulfovibrio sp.
GGCGCATTGCCGCCATTGTTGGCGATGCGGAAGAACTCCATGGCTTGTTGCAAGTGTATGGCATGAGAAGACAATCGCCACGAACTCTTATGATTTTGAATCCTGAAAGAATTAATTTACACTTTGCACAGTGAAATATATTCCAAACGTATTGATAATCCAGAACCACAATCATATTGGTGTTTTCACACTGTTTTTGGTATGAACAATCAGCTTAGTAATTTAAATGGGATACCCTTCATGAAAGAATTTTCTTTTGACCCCACGGACAAAGACACCCTAGCCCGCCTGCGGCAAATGCCCGTCTTCGATGCAATGGACGCCGAGCACCTTCCACAGGTGCTCAAGTACGCGAAGTTTCGGCGTTTTGACAGAAATGAAATAATCATCCGGGAAGGCGATACCGACCAACTCGTCTATTTCCTGATCGAAGGGAGTTGCCAGGTAAACGTGGACGGTATCGATGTCGGGTCCATCTCGCAGATCGGCGGCGTGTTCGGGGAAATGGGCATGATCGATCAAAAGCCCCGTTCTGCAACCATTTTGGCAGAGAAGGCATCGCTGTGTCTCGCTCTTGACGGCTCCTTTCTCGACCACATGAAAGGCGTGGACAAGCTTGCGGCCCAGGCGCTGTTCTATCGTATTTTCTCCGAGATTCTGTCAGCTCGCATACGTGATGCCAACAGCAAACTCCTGCTTCTCGACGACGAAATCGGCGATCTTGCTGTCAAACTCCCTACTTTTTAATATTCATGAATATCATCGAATTTGACCCTAGCGACGAGCAGATGGTGAAAGCCATCATGCGCATCCCGGCTTTCACCCCCCTTGGTGAAGGCCGATTGAAAGAAGTCATGAAAATGGTCACCATCCGGGACTATAAGAAGCGCGAAACCGTCATCAAACAAGGCGAATTCGACCAATGCATGTTTTTCCTGATGAAAGGAAAACTATCGGTGCAAGTTGATGATGTTGAAGTCAATATCATCAAGGACGCCAACACCGTTTTTGGCGAAATGGGTGTCATTGACACCTTACCGCGTTCGGCCACGGTTCTAGTCAGACAACCTTCCCGCTGTCTGGCGCTGGACATCAGCTTTATTGACAGACTTGAAGGCACTTCCAAGCTCGCGGTTCAGGCCTTTTTTTACAAAATGTTCTATGAAGTACTTGTCCAAAGACTCAGAGAAACCAATGGTCGCATAGCAGATCTGGATATGCAGAAAGCCGTCATGGAAAATATTGATCTTGAATAATCATGGAGAACAAACGTGGCACTGAGCGAACTGGCCGGAAAACCCGCGCCACAGAACATCCTCACCAATATCCCCCGACTCGTTTCCGCCTATTATCTCACCAAGCCGGACCCGTCCGATCCAGCCTGCCAGATCAGTTTTGGCACGTCAGGCCATCGCGGTTCGTCCTTGGACGGAAGCTTCAATGAGGACCATATTCTGGCTGTGACACAGGCTGTCTGTGAATACCGCGCCAGCCAGTCCATCGACGGCCCGCTCCACCTCGGCATGGATACCCACGCCCTGAGCGAACCCGCCCTTGCCTCGGCCCTCGAAGTCTTTGCAGCCAACGGCGTGACCGTTCGTATTCAGGTAGAACTCGGTTACACACCGACCCCCGTCATATCCCACGCCATCCTCACATGGAACGCGGGCCGCACCACCGGGCTGGCTGACGGCGTGGTCATCACCCCGTCCCACAACCCACCCCGTGATGGCGGTTACAAATATAACCCGCCTCAGGGTGGCCCGGCAGGAACAAAGACCACCACCGCCATTCAGAATCGCGCCAATGAAAGTCTCGCGAACAACCTTGCAGACGTCAAACGCATACCGTTCGAACGCGCCCTCAAAGCAGCCACGACTCTCCATTACGACTACATCACCCCATACATCAGCGACCTGAAAAATGTGGTTGATATGGACGTCATCAAAGGCGCAGACCTCGCCATCGGCGTGGACCCCATGGGCGGCTCCGGTATCGCATACTGGGAACCCATGGCCGAGATGTACGGCTTGAATATGACCCTGACCAACACGGCGGTAGACCCCACATTTTCCTTCATGACCGTGGACAAGGACGGCAAAATCCGCATGGATTGTTCCTCACCATGGGCCATGGCTTCGCTCATCAAGCACAAAGACAATTTCGACATAGCCTTTGCCAACGACCCGGATTATGACCGCCACGGCATCGTCACCAAGAGTTCCGGGCTGCTGAATCCCAACCACTATCTCGCCGTGGCCGTGAACTATCTGTTCACCAACCGCCCGGGCTGGCCCGACTCTGCCGCCATCGGCAAGACACTTGTTTCAAGCTCCATGATCGACCGAGTGGCCGCCGACCTTGGCCGCCGGTTGTACGAAGTCCCGGTGGGCTTCAAGTGGTTCGTGGACGGCTTGGCCGACGGCTCTTGCGGCTTTGGTGGCGAAGAGTCAGCGGGCGCGAGCTTCCTCCGTTTCGATGGTTCCGTCTGGACCACAGACAAGGACGGCATCATCCTCAATCTGCTGGCTGCCGAAATAACTGCCCGCACCGGACGCGATCCCGGCGAAATGTACAAAGACCTCGAAGCCAAACATGGCTCTCCAGTATACGAGCGCATGGATGCCCCCGCTACCGCAGAACAGAAGGCAGCGTTCTCTTCCCTGACTCCAGACATGGTCACAGCCGACACCCTGGCAGGCGATCCCATCACCGCCAAACTCACGCGCGCACCCGGCAATGACGCCCTCTTCGGTGGTCTGAAAGTGACCACTGAAAACGGTTGGTTCGCAGCTCGTCCGTCCGGCACAGAAGAAATCTACAAAATTTACGGTGAATCCTTCAAGGGAGCCGACCACCTGAAGTCGATTCAGGATGAGGCGCAAGCCATTGTCAGCGCCGTCTTTGCAAAGGCTGGTGTCTAATGGCCCGACTGACTTTTCCCGACGGACTCCCAGACTGCACAAAGATCGATGCTCCGTTCACGAACAACTTTTCCGGCTGGCAACTCGGCATGGGAGTCCCTGACATCCTCACTGGGCTGCTCCACGGATTGTCGGTTCTGAGCAAGGACAAACCCGATTGTATCCCCGTCGCTTTTGGCATGGGACTCTGGGGAATTCAGGCCCACCCACTTGCTCCGGCCATGGCAGCATGGACGCTCCCCCTCATGGACGCAGGACTCAAAGTCGATCCGTCTCTCGGCGCACTGGCTGCCCGACTCGCTGCCGCTCCGCAACTGGATGACAACGACAGCGAACACATGGACACGTGGTACGCTTTGGCGAGACAGGACAACCACGCTCTTATCATCCGTTTCATGACCGTCCTTCTGGCTGATCCGGCCAAAGGATTACGTTGGCTCGGCCACTGCTGGCAGGACCTGATCTACCTTGGCGTTCCAGAAATCCCCAAAGCCGCGCTGGACATGATCCCGTGGACCAAATCCACCCTGCCGCTCAAGGCACGCATGGAAGCGGACTGGGCATTCCACTGCCTGCCGCCCGAAGAATCGTTCCCAATCATCGAAGCTCTCGACCCGAAAACATGGGGCCTCTGGCGAGCCTATGCCGGAGCCGAACTCCTCCTGCGTATGGGGGAAACCGACGAAGCCAAAACTGTGCTCGGCACTCTCTGGAAGACACTCCCCTGGCACGTCAATCTGACGCTCAAGCTGTACGATATTTTCAACCCCGTCCCACTGGCCGACATTTCGGACGCAAAAGACGCCGCCATCCTCCTCTATTCATGGAACAAGGCAGACCTGCTGGCCGACACCCTCGACAGCCTCGCAGACAGCGACATTGGTCAGGCAAAGATTTTCGCCCTGAACAACGGTTCCACCGACCACACCGCAGAAGTACTGGAAAAGGCGCAAGCCCAATTCGGCGCAGACCGATTCCACGTTGAAACCCTCCCCATCAACGTGGGTGCCCCAGCAGCACGCAACTGGCTCTTAGCGCTCCCCGAAGTCCGTGCCTGTAAATGGGCCGCGTATCTTGATGATGACATCATCCTACCCAAAGAGTGGTTGCTCCATCTGCTCGGCGCGGCCAATGGCCAACCAAACGTCGGCGCAGTCGGCTGTCGCATCACCGCGGCCACATCGCCCTTTGGTCTGCAATCGGCAGATTTCAATCTTTTCCCCATGCCGCCAGGGCAGACTGAACCTGGCACCCTGCCCAACCGCGTACTCATTTACGACAACTGCGCAGGGGGCACAGACTACGGGCTGTTCACCTACACTCGCCCCTGCCTGTCCGTCACCGGTTGTTGCCACATGATTTCCCTCGAAGCCGTGGAAAAAGCGGGCGGGTTTGATCTGCGCTACACCCCTTCACAGTTCGACGACCTCGACCGCGATCTGCGCTCCGCCTTGCACGGTATGCCTGCCATCTACACAGGCACCCTTGCCATCAAGCATGTCCAGCATTCCAGCCTTGCCAAGTCCCAGACCCACCGCCAGATCGGCCATGTCATGGGCAACAAGTTCAAGCTCGACACCAAGTATACGGACGAAGAACTCGCGGCACTCGCCAAGGACAACAACCAACGCCTCCGGGCCGATCTCCAAACCAAATACGATTTCCTTATTGACCACCTTGCGTGACTTGCTTAACTCTTCCTGACCAAACAAGTATGAAAGAGTGAGGACATATGAAAGACGACGTAAGAGTATACGGTGACATCCACCGAGTCAGCCCAGAAGTATACGAAATACTCAAACAATCCATGCCCTTTGAGGATGTTGAATATGATGGTGACGTCCTGCGTGTAGGCCACGAGGGCCATTATATTTTGATCGACGACTTCGTCGAAGCGATCCGCGACAACCTGCCCGAGAACGGCTACGGCCACGTCGATTTCATCGACAACCTCGACTGGGTCGTCACCCGCTACGTCATCACCCCCGGCAAAATTGAAGAAAAAGTCATCAAGGTCGACAACGTTATCGACGCACACCAACGCGAACACGGTCTCTAGGTTTTTTAGCCTCGGCTTCCGATAGCGGCGCATCTGCTGCGTTGCCAGGTGCAAGCTAATCCTCGACGTAGAGGACTACGCCTCCGGTTATCTTGTACCTGTCGCCTTACAGCTACACCACTCTCGAAAGCCTCACGGTGTCAGGGGAAAGAAAGAAAATATCCCCGCTAGCACTCCTTTTCCCCACTCGTCAGAATTCCATTCAAATTTATTCCCCTATCTTCCCTTAACACTGTGAGGCTTGTGAGAGTGGTCCAAGTGTTAGGCGGAAGGTGCGAATTAACCGCAGGCGTAGTCTTACTACGTTGAGGATTAATTCGTGCCTTCCAACGACGCAATTGGGCCGCTATCGCAAGCCGGGGAACAAAGCAAAAAAAGCCCCGACGCACAACGCGCCGGGGTCCTACAAACCAGATGGGTACTTCGTCTACTTACGAAGTCTGCTCAAGCAACTTCTCGCCCGAGGGAGTCTTCATTACCTGTGCTAACGCCTCTACTACAGCGGCGTCGAACTTCGTCGAATCACTGGACAATATCTCAAGAGCCTGCTGCGGCTCCTTGGCCCCGCGATATGCACGAGGACGAATCATCGCACAGAATACGTTAAGCGCTGACAGTATCCGCGCGGGCAGAATGATTTCGTCATACTTGAGCTTTTTGGGATATCCCGAACCATCGATGCGTTCGTTCATCTGATAGATGGCTAAAAGCACACCCTCGGCGATATCGATGTCCTTCAAGATGCGATACGCATGCTCAACATGTTCTTCCATGGACGCCATCTCTTCGTCAGAGAGCTTGCCCGGCTTGGTGAGAATCTCGTTGGGCACGAACATCTTGCCGATCTGCGACAAGTTAGCCGCAGTCTCGATTTCCGACATATCCAGCTCAGAGAGATGCATGACCCTGGCGACTTCCAGTGACAACCCGGCCAGCAGCTTGGTGTGTCCTCCGAGATACGGATCGGCCGCCTCAATGGTGGAACCAAGCGCTTCCATGGCGCGCTGAATGAGGCGCTTGTTCTTTTCCTGAACAGCGACGAATTCGGTGATATCGCGGTACACTTCGACAATACCGTTGCAATCGCCAGAGGCATCGCAGTACGGCGACTTGGAAATCTGGAACTGGTAACGCTGGGAGCGCAAGAATACCGGTTCGTTAATGGTGACTTTGCGACCTTCCTTACGCACAACTTCGTCGGGCGAGGCAAGGCGCTTGGCCGTATCAAATCCGAATACAGCCGCCGAATCCATGCCGATAAGTTCCGTATCCTTTCTGCCGACGGCATCGGCAAAGGCTTCGTTGACGAAGGTGTACTTACCGTCACCATCCTTCAACGTGATGAACTCATCAATGTTGTCCATGATGGAATCAATGAACTGACGCTGATCGTCGATCTTGGTTGCCAAAGACTTAAATTCTTCGGCCACACGCTGACTCTGCACACCAGCCAACACCCACCAGGCCAGACCTGCGATGAGCAATGCGGTGAGAATGCCGAGACCTGCTACGACATACACGGTCTGGGTGAAGTCTTCCACGGGTGCCATGGCAGCGGTAAAGTCAGACTCCTGCACCACCCACCATTGAGGACCCTGCACACGAATACCAAGTGAATAAACGTGCTGGTCTTCGTCAGACAGGCTTTTGCGTGCGTCGAAGTGGAGGTTGCCTTTTTTGTTGATATCGACCTTGGTCGTTGCCTCGGAAAATCCTTCCAAGGTCCACGGGGTCACTTCCTTAAACTGCCCATTCGAGGACTGCATAAGGCGAGTGCGTTCACTTTTGGCCGACAGTGCGGAGTTGGACAGCAACTCGGTGATCTTACCAGTTACCTGACGGGTCATCATGAGCGAGCCGATAGCTTCGCCAGAATCATCGTCACCGTCGGGCGGGAACATGGGCACATAGACGTCCATCTCCAGCCCCTGCGGTGTTTTTCTCAAGGGAGAATACTGTGGAATTCTGTCTATAACCGCAGCCTGCGCCGACGTAATCTGACCGCCTGTCATGGGCGGTAAATGGCCGTCAGTCGCGATATACGCGTGGCCATCGCGACTCAGTATGCGGGCATTGAGGAACCCGGAATAGGTGGAAAATTCCCTGAGCATATTCTGCATCATGGGTAACTGAGCCGCCAGCTCAGCGCCTTCGACCTCGGTATCTTCATCATCCATGGCGACCGCGCCGAAAATGGATGCAAGATCACCTTCAACACTATCCACCTCAGCGGCATAGAGTCGGAAAAGATCGGATTTGATGAGTCGGTCTCCCTGACGAGAGAGTTCCGAGAGCCATGCCCCGAACACTTCGGCCCGGCCATGGGCGAGCAGTCCGAGACGTTTTTCCTGATCCTCAAGGGCTTCGGCGTACTCGTCATTCACTGCCTTGTTGGCAAGGAACAGGATGCCTACCGAAATCACTAGGACAAAGGCAAGGACGACGCCAATCTTGACGCCCTGCTTGGCTCCGCCGAGATTTGCGGGCATTTCCGCGTTGTTTGGTTGTTGTACCATAATCTACTCCATCTGGTTTGTATTTCAGAGTTTATTCAACCCTTATTTCTTTTTCTTCTTCCTTTTACGCTTGTACGTCGACTTCTTGGTCGGAGGTACATGCATCCAGCGATATTTTTCATTGACCGAATACTGTGGAACATAATGCTTGTATCTGGTGTGTGGCAGCACCATGACCGTCTGGTTATCGAGGACATAGATAGTGCCATCGAGATACACCACCAGCACAGCATGCCCGATGTTTCTGATCTTATCCTTGAGTGCGACGATACGCATTGCATCGCCCGAAAAACCCAGCTCTTGAAGCGCATAAAATTTTGCGATAGAATAATCTTCGCAATCGCCGGACTTCTTCAAAAATTCATTGGGACTCGCCCAATAATCGCTCTTGCCGTAGTTACCCGCGTCCAACCGATACGGCCATTGGTTAAAAAACTTGTTCACGGCCTTCAGCTGATCCATGGGACTCATGGCCGCGGCTTCGCCCTTGAGTTTGACCCAACCAGACTTGGACGGCAGCTTGCTCGTAGCCGGGTCCTTGAAATACCCTTTCCACGACGCCATCTTGGCCAGCACTGCAGACCATTTGGGCAATTTCTTGATTTTACCCTTGAACTCCATGGTCCCGAACAACCTGGGGCTCTTGGGTTTCTTTGCCTTGGCCGCCAGCGCATCGCTGCCCACAAATGTCAGGCACACGGCAAGCATGACCGTCACAAAGACAGTCATTGCCACCCGACATATTGTGCTGGCGAGAGACATGATAGAGGCTATCGCTCTCTCAGCGCGTTCTGCTTGGCCTTAAGTATGGGCTTGAGCAGATAATCCAGCACTGACTTTTTGCCTGTCAGAACATCCACCTGCGCGGTCATGCCGGGAATAATCGGCAACAGCTGACCACGATAGGCCATGGCGCTCGCCTTGGTACGCACCTTGACGAGATAGAAGTTCTCTCCCTTTGCGTCCTCAATGGTGTCAGCACTAATGTGCTCAACTGTCCCTTCAAGGCCGCCGTAAATCGAGAAATCGTAGGCTGTTATCTTCACCTGCGCCTTCTGACCGGGATGCAGAAAGGCGATATCAGCGGGTTTAACCTCTGCTTCAACAAGCAGGGTATCATCCAGAGGCACAACCTCCATGATGGATTCACCCGGCCTGACAACGCCCCCCAGTGTGTTGATGAAAATCTGCTTGACCAAACCCCTCACCGGAGAACGGACATCGGTACGCGTTACGCGGTCACTACCCGTGCTCAAACGTTCCCGGATGGAGATGAGTTCGCGTCTGCGCTCGTTGATTTCCTCAAGAACCTCACTGCGCATTTCAGCCTTACGCTGTTCAATGCGCCCCTTGGCTTCCTTGGCCCCACGCATCACACGAGGAATACCCAGAGCCAATGCTTCCACATCACCTCTGAGTTCGAGAACCTTCTGTTCGAGGGCGAGGAAATCAAGCTCGGAATGGATTTTTTTTTCCACGAGAGGCTTAGTGATGTCACGCTGCTTCTGGGCTACCTTGAGACTGCTGGCAAGCTGCTTGCGCCGCCCTTTCATCTCGTTAACTTCCTGATTTTTCTGCTCATACTGATCGACGAGTAAGCTCAGCTCAATCTCAAGCTGGTTTTTCTGCGCTGTGTAGATTCGCTTTTGGTCGGCAATAAGCTGCGGCGCTTTTGCGACCAGATCATCGTCAAAAACAGGTTCCATGCCTTCCACCACGGCGATCAGCCGAGCGATAGCCGCTCTGTGCTCATCGGCCTGGGCGGCAGAATCACGCATGGAACTGGCTGCCTGCTCATTGTGCAGACGACAAAGCACATCCCCTTTTTCCACAACTTGGCCTTCGTCGACGAAAATATCGCTGAGTATACCACCCTCAAGGTTCTGGATTTCCTGCACCCGCTGGGAGGGAATGATTCTACCAAAACCGCGTGTAACTTCATCAAGCACCGCAAATTTTGCCCAGACCAGAAAGCCGACCACCATAAAGAGAATGGCCGTGGACATGAGGTAAGCGACTTTGCGGCCCTTGCCATACAAAGCCTGATCCACCTCGGACATATACAGCAGTGTTTCTCTATCAAATTTATCTTTGCTCATAACGACCTCATATGGAAACTTTGATCTTGCCGGACCGGAGTCCGTCGAGAACGGTTTGTTTGGGGCCGTCCACCACAACGCGGCCCTTGTCCATGATGACCAATCGATCCACAAGATCGAGCATGGAATGGCGGTGGGTGATGACGATGACCGTCTTGTCTTTGATGAATGGTTCCAATTTAGCCTTGAGCCTGAACTCGGACTGGTTGTCCATGTTGCTCGACGGTTCGTCCAGGATCAGTATTTCCGGGTCGGGCAATATGGCGCGGGCAATACAAACTGCCTGCCGCTGACCGCCGGACAATGAGGAGCCTCGTTCGCCAACCATCATGCCGAACCCTGCAGGATGATCCTCCACAAAGTCGCTGACCCCGGCGATATCGGCCGCCTCCTTGATGGACAGATCATCCGCCTCCGGTAGGCCAAAGGCGATATTGTCCTTGAGCGTTCCATAAAAAAGCAATGAATCCTGAGACACGTAACTGATCTTGCGTCGAAGATCAGCAACGTCCATCTGGCGCAGGTCAATGTTTCCGACCTTCACCGCACCAGCCACGGGCTGGTACAGGCCAACACAAAGCTTGCCGAGCGTCGACTTACCGGCACCAGTACGCCCGACAATGCCGACTTTGTCGCCCGGATTGAGCTTGAGGTTGACCTCGTTCATAACGGCCCTGTCTGTACCCGGATAACTGAATGAAACACCTTCCAAAGTTATGGAGGCTTCGACAGCCCCATAGTGGAATGTTTCCTTGTCGTCAGGACGTTCGGACGGCATTTCCATGAGCATATCCAACGCATTGAGCGCCATGCGCGACTGCTGGAAGCGGGACAATAACCCGGCCACCGCACTCAGGGGGGCCATGGCCCGGCCCGACAGAATGTTGCAGGCGATAAGACCACCCACTGTCAGCTCACCACTGGAGATTTGAAAAACGCCGATAATGATAATGGCAACACTCACCATCTGGGTGACGAACACCGAGAAGGTGATGGAGATGTTAGCAAAGATCTTGGCCCGGCTATTGGACATGGCGGACATGCCGACCACTTTTTCCCAACGAGCCTGCATGCGGCCCTCGGCCATGGAGGTCTTGATAGTCTCCAACCCCTGAACGATCTCGAACAGGAGCGCGTTTTTCTGCGTGGATTCTTTGTAGTGATTCTCGATGATGTGCTGGAACGGCATCTGGAGGAACAAGCCAACGAGGATGACCAGCGGCACAGCCGCCATGATGGGCCAGGCAATAGGACCACCGATGTAATAAATCACGCCAATGAACAGGAAAAGGAACGGTAGATCAATAAGCGCCACCAGCGAACTTGAACTGAAAAATTCACGCAACGATTCGAACTCGCGCACGTTATTGGCCACGGCCCCAGCAGACTCCGGCATATGATCAAGCCGAGCGGACATAAGGTGCTGCATGATTCGACTGCCGATGAGCACATCACAATTGCGACCCGCTACATCCACGAAATAGGACCGCAGATTCTTGAGCAGGAAGTCGAAAGTGTAGGCAATGCCGATACCTATAGCCAGTGCCCAGAGAGTCTCAATGGCATTGTTTGGTATGACCCGGTCATAGACGTTCATCACAAAAAGAGGCGACGCCACAATGATGACATTGGTCATGATCGAAGCGGCAATGACATGGCGATAAATGGGCCAGAAGCGCATGATCGTGCCCCAGAACCAACGCTTGGCCTTAATCAGCTTAAACTCACTGGCCCGCTTGTCCAACTTGGACTTGAGGTGGCAGAAAATGGCGTAGCCGGTGTATTCCTCTTCCAGCTTGGCAAGGGGAATCTCCTGCTCGTCCATACCATGACCGGGAACCATCACGCGGGCACTGGTATCAGAGGTTTCGATCAATACGCAGGCGTTGCCACCGCGCAAAAGAAGGATACACGGCATGACCAACTTGGTTATGCTCCGCAGGTCCTTTCTGTAGACGATCTTGGATTTAACACCGATACGCTCCGCTGCGCGGACGATGGATGCGGCAGTGATAACGCCTTCCTGCTGGGGAATACCGGCCTTGAGTGTGGCCGAGGAAACCGGCTTGCCCATGAGACGGCTGATGATAGACAGACAGATGACCAGCGGCGGCTGAAAATCGATATCCTTGGGAGTCAGTCGCTCATCGCGTTCAATATCGATGCACGTCCCCGAAGCCGCCTCCGGCTGAGTTGCCCCGGCCGCTGCTTGAGGAGCAGCTTTCGGTTCGACTTTGGGTTCGGCTTTGGGCGCGGCAGCTTGCTTTGTGTCCGGCTTGGGCCCTGTATTTTGCTCAGATGACATATTTTGCCTAGGTCTTGGTTGAAGGACAGATAAAACGGTAAAAAACGGGCGTACGAAACCACCCACCACATACTATCCTATTTATATTAGTATGACCTTTTCCTGAGATGCCTATTTTGTCAAGTACCAACTGGGATTTATACCAACGATCTCGACAGGTTTCGACGTTTTCCACAGGCTTGAGCTTAGAAATAGCTTGGAATGTGCAAAAACGAGGGAATGCAGGTGATTTTCTCACCTGCATTCCCCCGAAATAATAAATGGTTTTAGTCTGCCACAGTGATGGAAATCTTGCCCAATGCCTCTCCGCTCGCCCAATAACGATGGGCATCCGCAATTTCCGTGAAGGTAAACCGCTTTTCATCCATGAGAACAGCCAGCTTATCTTCGTCCACCAAACTCGCTATTTCACTGAGGATTTGCCCATGCAAAGCACGCCCGTCTCCGGTCAGCATAGGCAGGAGCATAAACACCACATGCAGGCTCAAACTCTTGGCATGTAACAGGCTGAGATCATGCGTAGAACGGGTCACGGTGGAAATAACTTGCCCGCCCGTGGCTGCGGCCTCGAATGATGCGTCCAGCGTCGGCCCACCCACGGTATCAAAAACCACGTCGAAACCATCACCATCAGTGGCGACTTCAACATATTTATCAACCGGGACGTCTCGATAGTTAATTGGCACACCACCCAGATTTTCGACAATAGAAGCTTTGGTATCCGAAGAAACAGTAGCAAACACCTCTGCGCCGGCATGAACACCAAGCTGGACAGCAACATGACCGACACCACCGGCACCGCCATGGACCAACAATGTTTGTCGTTCCTTAATGGCCGCCTTCTCAAATAATGCAAGCCAGGCCGTGATTGAAACCAGCGGCAGCACAGCTGCGTCCGCCAACTCCATATGCACTGGTGCACGCGCTATGAGTCGTTCATCCACCACCATATATTCGGCCAAAGCGCCGGGCAGTGAACCAAGCCCTCCCGCACAACCGAACACTCTGTCCCCAAGCTGAAAACGGGACATACCAGCGCCCACATCCTCCACCACGCCAGACACATCCATGCCGAGCAATGCAGGCAAAGGCGGGGCAAACGCCAGTTGATCGCCCATGGTCACGATCTTGTTATCTATGGGGTTCAGGCTGGACCCAGCCACCTTGATAAGCACCTGCCCCGGACTAGGGATTGGGCGCTCCATTTCGTGTTCAACAAATGCATATTGGTCGCCATACTTTTCAAGCAACATCGCTTTCATGACAGACACCTCCATGCCGCGCACACTATCGCGCCTGCATTTATTTGTAAATTATACTGACAAGGAAATGAGCGCCTCAACAAGACGCTTGGAAGAAAATAACTGCTCGCTCTCATCAACAACAAGCGGTGTATACATGACGCTTATACCAAGAGCATCAAGCTGTTCCGCCTCGGTGTTTCCGGGGTATTCTGCCTGACTATCCATCACAATATGCGTAAGGATACACCCTTTATCCGGCGCACCGCTCTGCACGAGATACTTATGGAGTACCCGCGCCTGATCTTCCACACTATGGCCGAAAAGTTCCGGATCACCCACCGGGTTGGGCACAAACACCTTGGGGCATGGATTCGCGGCCACGGCTTCGCCAACGCCGTGAGGCAGAAGGTTGACCACCACACTGGAATAAAAGCTGCCAACAGGAAAACAAATGAGATCGGCTTCACTGATAAGCTGACGAACTTCATCGCTCACCGAGACAGAGACCGGAGCGGATGACGCAAGGGAGTCAGTCAGCCACACACGGGAAACCTTCGAACTCAGCGGCGCGACCTCTTTTCCGGTGAGCAGATGCTGGCCCACAACAACCGACCCATCAGCCAATTCAGCGGCCATATGCAGGTCGCCATCCACCACAGGGCGAACTATGCCCTGCACCTGTGCCAGTTCGGAAAAAATATCGATAACAGAACTGAGCTGTCCCTCCTCTGCGAGATAGCCTGCGGTCAGCACGATATTTCCAATACTCGCCCCACGCAGGTCAAAATCATCCGGCATGGCGTTCAGGAATCCGCTAAAATACTCGCGTATTATCCCGCGAGTCGGCTCCGGCACCAGATTAATCAAAACATGATTACCATCTGCCAGCCGATGCAACTCGTCCAGGAGAACAAGCTGCGTGTCATTCTTGGACAATCGATAGGTGAATAAAGCAAAGATTTCCGGCGAGCCTTTCGCTGCCAGATCGGTCAGCGCCATCAGACGGTTTCGGATATCCCCCACGGCGGGCATACCGAACGCGTTCCGCAGCACGGCTGAACTGCCGCCGGAATCAAAGGGCGTAATAATATGCGCGGAATTGTGCGTATAGCGAATCAGCTCCCGTGACACGCCACGAAGGGCTGTGCCGCCACTAAAAAAAAGTATGCGCGGCCCGTGCTTTGGCGATTCGATACAGCACCTGATTTTCTCGGTATTTGTCACGTCAATGAACCGTGCCGCTACTTGTACTTGGCATGGCAATGGCCTTTTTGGTGGACAAGAATATCCACGGCCTCATTAAGCGTACCAATGTCCCCCGATTCGAAGGCCGCTGCAAAGTCGGCGCACGCCTTGGTATATATTTCATAATAAGGATCTCCGTACCCGGGATACTCCACCATCAGCTTTGAATCAGCCAAAAAGGATTCCACAGCACCCTTGGGCGGAACTTGTCCCTGATGAATCATCTTGAAAAGAACCTTGAAGCTGTTGCCCATGCGCTTCTTGAGTTCCTTGTATCGCGGCTTACTCGGTTGAACATGTTTGCCGTCATCAAGCGTATCAAAATCAGGCAGACATTCCTTGCTTGATTTGATCTTGGCCTGCAAGGACACCTGACCGAATTCGTCGCGCACACTGATCTTGAGCTTCTGAAAATCATCGGCACAGGACAATTCGCCCTCGCCGCCCTTTTCAATGGCGTCCGCCAGTTGCCGGAAAAATTCGGGCAATTCTTTCTTTGTAAGGAACTTATCTATTTTTACTGACATCATTTTCTCCACGTGTTGAACGCGCAGTATACCCCTGATAGGGGGAGCAATACAACACCAGAATTGGTTTGGATTACAATTCATTCCTGTCTCCCGAATACGGGTTCCTTCCCACAGGGCCCCCTCGGGGTGCCCTTGCTTTTTGCTCAAACCGTAACCATCTTCTATATTGTATTTACTTTGACTTCGAGTTCAGCCTTATGTAGGACGCTCTCTTCGAGTTTGCTCTCACTTCAAATCAGGCCATAATTCAGGCCACTGGCAGCTCTATAAAAAATGAATAATACCAAAGATAAACACGACCTCACTTTTCTGGACCAATATGACTTCGGCAACTGCCTTGTCTGCGGCTCCTGCTCCAACGGCTGCCCGACTACTGGCGCACCCGGCCTTGATGGTTGGGATGCCAGAAAAGTCATGCGGATGCTCGCCAATGGATTGGTCGATGAAGTTGTCGCCTCCAATTTCCCCTGGCTCTGCACTGGCTGTGGTCGCTGCACCAGCACCTGCCCCGGCGGTATAGACATCACCGCACTCATGGGCCACCTGAAAAAATTGCGCCCGCGTGAAGACATTCCCGGCACCCTGCACAAGGGCATGCTCAACAACCTTGAGACTGGCAACAACATGGGCATTCCCAAAAAGGACTACCTCGAAGGAATGGCCGAACTGGGTCAGGAACTGGCCGAGGAATGCCCCGGGTTTTACGTCCCCATCAACAAGCACGATGCGGACATCCTCTTTTTTCCCAATTCCAAGGAAGTTTACGGCGACTACGAAGACCAGTTCTGGTGGTGGAAGATTTTCTACGCCGCCAAGGAAAACTGGACCGTCCCCGGTGACAACTGGGAAGCCGTCGATTGGGCACTTTTCACAGGCAACGATGAAGCCAACGAAGAGTTGGCCCGGCGCAAAGTCGCCTATATGAAGGAATTCGCCATCAAGCGCATGATCATGCCGGACTGCGGCGGCGGTTCCTATGGCTGCCGCAAAGGCATGTCCAAGCTGACCAAGCAGGACCCAGAAAACGAGGTCGGCTTCCTGTACCTCTATGATTACCTCATGGAGATCATCAAGGATGGCCGCATCAAACTCGATCCATCTGTCCACGCCGGAAAGACGTTCACCTACCACGACTCCTGCAAACACGGCCGCGAACTCGCCCGCAATTACGGCAAGGGCTACTTTGATGAGCCGCGCTGGATCGTGCAGCAGTGTGTCGACAACTTTGTCGAACTCACGCCCAACCGCGAAAAAAATTACTGTTGCGGCGCTGGCGGCGGATTATGGCCCATGCCTTTTGAAGATCAGTCCGCATGGCATGCAAGGATCAAGCATCAACAGATTGAGGATAGCGGCGCAAACGTCGTCGTGGTCGGCTGCTCAAACTGCCGCGACCAGATCATGAAACGCATTCCCAAGTATTATGAGGGGTGTGGTTTCGAAGTGAAATATCTCTGGCAACTCGTGGCCGAAGCCCTCGTCATCGAACCATGGGACGCTGATGTGGCAAAAGAAAGCGAAGCCGCAGCCGCCGCACAATGGGCAGATTTGGGCATTGATCCAGATTCGATTGAATACTAAACACTTCCATACAAGGCCCGGTCTTTCCGGGCCTTTTTCTTTGAGACGGTTGAAGCTCCTTCTATGAAATGATAGGTTCACCCAGACTTCACGCAAAGGAACAATCATGCACTTCGAATTCGCCACCGCTGCAAAAATAGTCTTCGGCCCCGGCACTGCCGCGTCCATACCGGACATGGCCGCAGAGTTTGGCTCCACTGTCTGCCTTGTCACTGGCGGCTCTCCCGAACGAGCCCAATGGGTTGTGGACGCACTGGCCGAAAAACAACTTTCCACCCACGTTGTCTCCATCAGTGGAGAACCAACCACAACCATCATTGCCGACGCTGCCAACGCCGCTCGTAATGCGGAATGTGACGTGGTCATCGCCATCGGTGGCGGCAGTGTACTGGACGCAGGCAAGGCACTGGCCGCCCTGCTGACAAATACGGCAGACCTGTTCGATTACCTCGAAGTCATCGGCAAAGGGCTGCCGCTCACGGAAAAGCCCGCCCCGCTCATCGCCGTTCCCACCACTTCGGGGACCGGATCGGAAGTCACGGCCAACGCCGTGCTACTCTCCCCCGAACACGGTGTGAAGGTGAGCATGCGCTCGGCTGACATGATCCCGAATATTGCGCTTATCGATCCAGAACTGACCCTTTCCATGCCGCCCGAAGTGACCGCATCCACAGGCATGGACGCCCTCTGCCAGCTCATAGAGGCATATGTGTCGAACAAGTCCAACCCAATGACGGATTGCATCTGCCGCGAGGGGCTTTACCGCTGCTCATGGGCGCTGAAAACAGCCTATGATGACGGTTCCGAAATTACCGCACGCGGCGCCATGGCAATGGCCGGAATGTTCTCCGGCATCGCTCTCGCCAATGCCAAACTCGGCGCGGTCCACGGCTTTGCCGCCCCGCTTGGCGGCGAGTTCAACGCGCCTCACGGTGTGGTCTGCGCCAGCCTCCTGCCGCATGTCATGGCAATGAATATCCGCGCACTGAAAGAACGGGAACCGGATTCCCCCGCCCTCGACGCCTATACGGAAGTTGCCGCAATCCTCACCGGAGAATACGGCATTGGCGCAGAAGACGGCATCACATGGGTTCAGGAATTATGCGAAGATTTGAACATCCCCGGATTGAAAGAGATGGGCGTTAAAACAGAAGATTTCGCCGCATTGGCAGACAAAGCAGCCAAGGCCAGCAGCATGAAAGGCAACCCTCTTAAGCTGACCAAAGCGGAATTGGTAGAGATTCTTGAACGCGCCTATTAAACTTTTAAGCACACAATAGAAAAAGGCTCCACAGTGTTACTGCGGAGCCTTTATTTTTTGTCTATCGGCGCACGAATTGCGGCAGGATCGGCCCTTTCTTCGTTGGCTTCCCAACGAGTTGTGGCAACCACTTATTCAGCAGCAGTATGAACGGGATACAACAGGCAAAGCTGACGATGGTGAAAATAATCCCAGCTCCTGTCACAACCATCCAATGGCCTGAGAATTGTTCAAGCACCCACTGGGCATATGGGTAGTTCAAAAAATGATGAAACACGCCGTTCAAGCAAAAAAGAATCAGCGCATTCTCTCCCATAAACATAAAGAAACGGTTCGCCCCCATGCTTTGGGCAAGCAGCAAAACCAGAATGCTTCCCGCCAGCGCAGTTGCCGGGAACAGGAATATATTACCATGTCCGGACAAAACAATAATCACGGCATCGAACAAACGAAATGGCCCGCTATTCATGTCGTATGAAAAGACAACGGCGAGTAATAATAACGCACTTGCGGCCAATAAACGCCACCGAGGTTGCGCCCCCAACTCAAAGGATTCGCGGCGGAAAAACACACCTACTAAATAGAATGCATAGACCACCAATGCTTCATGGAGAAACCAGAAATTCGGCCCGGGGAGAAATTGAATTTTGAGCGTTAAATAGTACCCGGCAACATAAAACAGGATGGCTCCACCCATGATTTTCCATGTCGAATTAAGGAATCGGCCAACCAAGAAATGGAGTATTTCCACAGAGAGCAAACACGCCATGAACCAAAGCGGAATATTAAAAAGCGGAAAGCCCAAAAAGGTGGAAGCGATCCCCGCAATATACCCTTTGACAGTGGAAAGATCAGTGACAAAGCGCCCATCAAAAACCAGGCTCAAAACAAGCAGTAAAAAAGTAAATACAAAGTAGGGAACAAGCCGGGATGCCAGTATTTTTTTGAAGAACCTCCCGACAGGAGCCACCACTTTATCCGGCGCAAGTGTGAACCCGGCCAGCAGGAAAAAGAACGGCATATGAAACGAATAGATGAACTTGTAATGCGCTGCGGCAACAACATTATCGAGGTTCATGAAACGCTCAATAATATGTCCATAATACACCAATACCATGCCGAAGAATCGGGCCACATCGAACATGGGAATTCGTTTATTTGAAGCCAGGACTGTCCGCATCACACTCTCCTCAGAAAAAGAAAGGCGGCCCGGATGGGCCGCCCCTATAATCTATTATTTTTCTGACTGCTCAAAAATAGTCGAGTGCAAGGCGTGAGAAAAAGACAAGACCGATGCGTACTTCCTGTACGTGAGGGTTTGGCTTTTTTGATACAACGCAGCAATCGGCATTTTTCAGCAGTCTGCTAATCGACCCAGTCGAAGGTTCGCTCAACAGCTTTTTTCCAGCCTTTATACCCTTCAGCGCGTTCTTCTTCGGCCATGTCAGGTTGCCATGTCTTGTCCTCTTCCCAGTTGTTATACAACTCTTCGCGGCCGGACCAGAATCCCACGGCGATACCCGCCGCATAGGCCGCGCCGAGACAGGTGGTTTCCGCCACCTTGGGCCGGACCACTGGCACGTTGAGAATGTCAGACTGGAATTGCATAAGCAGCTCGTTGAAGACCATACCGCCGTCCGCTTTGAGGGACTTGAGTTCCACACCGGAGTCCTTGTTCATGGCCTCAACGATGTCCTTGGTCTGATATGCAGTCGCTTCCAGCACGGCGCGAGCGATATGATTTCGATTAATGTACCGGGTCAAACCAACCATGGCTCCACGGGCATCGGGCCGCCAATATGGGGCGTACAGACCGGAGAATGCCGGGACGATATACATGCCGCCTGTGTCCTCGACCTTGGCAGCCAATGCTTCGATCTCCGGCGCGGACTCGAACATCTGGAGATTATCGCGCAACCACTGCACGAGCGCACCCGCGATAGCTATAGAGCCTTCGAGACAATAGGACGGCTTACGACCACTGAACTGGTAGGCCAGCGTGGTGATCAAACCGTGCTTGGATTGGATCGGTTCATGCCCGGTATGCATGAGCAAAAAACAACCAGTGCCATAGGTATTCTTGGCCTGACCGGGAGCAAAACATGTCTGTCCAACGAGTGCGGCCTGTTGATCGCCCACCGCGCCACAGACCGGCACACGAGCGCCGAGCGGTCCGTCTTCGGAGGTCGGTCCCCATGTCGCTTCGTCCGAGGACGGCACGATTCGCGCCAAACCCTGGGCCGGAACGCCCATGATCTTCATAATTTCTTCGTCCCATTGAAGGCTCTTCAGATCCATGAGCATGGTGCGGCTGGCATTGGTCACATCAGTGACATGCGCCCCGCCTCTGGGACCACCTGTGAGCCACCAGATAATCCATGTTTCGATGGTGCCGAACATGGCGTCGCCCTCGTCAGAGGCCGCTTTTGCTTCGGGAACATTGTCGAGAATCCACTTGATTTTCGGGCCGGAAAAGTACGTGGCAATGGGCAGCCCTGTCTTTTCACGGAAGCGATCCTGCCCGCCGTCAGCAATGAGTTCTTTGCAAATTTCATGAGTACGAGTGCACTGCCAAACGATGGCGTTATAGAAAGGTTTACCAGTATTACGATCCCAGACCACCGTGGTTTCACGCTGGTTAGTGATGCCGATGGCGGCCAGTTCAGACCCTTTGATACCGGATTTTGTCAGCGCACCCTTGATAACTTCCTGGGTGTTCTGCCAGATTTCCATGGGATCATGCTCGACCCAGCCCGGTTTGGGGTAAATCTGTTTATGTTCCTTCTGATCCAGCCCGACAATGCGGCCCTTCTCGTCAAAGATAATAAACCGACTGCTGGTGGTTCCCGAATCAACGGCTCCGACATATTTTGCCATCATATACTCCTTATACTCTCAATCAAAATCGTCATCATTGGTTCCCGCTGTGTATCACAAAGTGCGGTCCTGCAAAACGGGAACACGCCATGGGATACAATTTTTCTCCATGCCGAGCACGCTTGCATCAAGCCCCAGTGCAGTACCTATGAGTTGCGTCACAAGCACGGCAGGCGGAGCTTTACGCAACGGATCATTCAGCATGAGCCCATCCCGTTCCTTGTCAAATTGCAACTGGCAATAAGTACACGCCGTGGCGATAATATCCGCGCCGACCGAGGCCGCGTTTTCTAATTTCTTGCGCATGAGCGATTCGGCAATGACGCCATCGCGTCCCCGCAATGGATGGCCGCAACACTCAAGGCGCAAGTCCCAGTCCACGGTTTCGGCTCCCAGCGCCGTTACCACTCTTTCGAACAAAGTCGGGGCCAAAGGGTCGTCAAAACCCGTGACATTCCCGGGCCGAAGCGCGTGACAGCCATAATGGCAGGCCACTTTTACCCCGGCCAGGGGAGTTGCGGTCTGTCTCTGGAGGAGTTCGACCCCGACCTGTTCGTCTAGAACACTCAAAAGGTGGGAAACATTGATAGATTTAGGCATGGCAAGGCCGTCCTGCGCCAAAAGTCTACCGACGAGAACTACAAGTTTTCCATCCTCGGCCAAACGTGATTCAGCGTATTTCAGATTTCCAAAACAGCATTTGCACGGTGTCAGGATAGGAAGGCCAGCTTCCTCGGCCACTGCAAAATTTCGGACCGCAGAAAAGATGGATGCCAGCTCATTGTCGTGGCGCATGGGCCAACCGCAACAATTGAATTCAAGCGGCACCAATTCTATGCCCAAAGCCGCACACACAGTTTCCACAGACTGGCCGTACTCCGGCAGATGGTGCGGGATTTTACATCCCGGAAAATAGGCGTATTTCACTGGCTTATCCATCCCTTTCATCAGCACACTCCCCTTCGCGAAGGCGGGTGGCAACAGTGTTGCGCAGTTCATACAAGACATCGGCCACGCGGATATTCTGCGGGCAATGTTCCTGACATTTGTAGCAAGTGGTGCAGCTCCAAACCATACGCGCCCCAAGGGTTTGTTCCTTGAGTCCCATGCGTAATAAATTCATTATCTGTTGCGGCAGCAAGTCCAGATCTCTGGACGGATCTTCGGACACGGCGACCACCGGGCAGACGCTGGTACAGGTCGTACACTGCACACAGGCCAGATACGATTCCTTGTTATCTGCCAAACCGGAAATCGGCGGGAGCGAACACTCGCCAAAGGGTGCGGCCCGCTCGGATATTTCCATCAATCGAATGGCCTGATTCGAATCGGGAGCGACCTTGCTCACCGCCTTTTTGGAAGCCATCCACAGGTCCTGAAGATTGATTCCCGATGGGCATATATCCGTGCAGCGCAGACACTCTGTACAAATGCGACTGCCCTCGGCAAAAGCTTCAAGCGCCTGGCCTGAAAGCGATGCCTCCGACTCAAATCCCTTAAGAGAGATCAGTTTTTCCGACGGCAGGATGTTCGAATTACCAAGCACCGAAAATGCCGGGCCAACACTGCAATGCAAGCTGCATTCACCGCATCGAGTGCAGGCGTCTATGCCGAGCCCTCGAATCGCTGGTGATGGAACATCGTCTTTCGCGGCATCACGCCGTCCCAAACGGGCCATGAGATTGGCCGGAGTTGTCAGCGGATGGAAGAACTTGCCAAAAGGTAATGCGGCCAGTGCGATGAGGCAGAGTGAAATATGGAGATACCAAAACACCTCATCGGCCCTACTTCTGTTCAATGCAGGGGCCAGCGGATGCAGGGCCGAAGCCAGTGGACGGGAGATGAAAGCAGAGGTTGTGTCTGAGTGACAATCCACGCAACTGTCCTCATTCAAGGATAGGCCATTTTCAAACACATCGTCGCTGTCGGAAATTTCTTCTGGGAAAACAACGCCATATTTTTTTGCCCACACTGCTTTCAAAGCAGTGATATCGCTCCCGTCTTCAGGAATAAAGTAATCGTAAACCATGACATCGAAGACGGCAGGAGACATAATCTTGGATGCCTCCAACAGGAAGCCGGAAAGAATGATGCCGCCGACCACAAGCAGTACTGCCCAGTCCTGAAACCGTGTCAGGGAGCGCAATGAACGGAGGCGCACCCGGCGATACACCATGAGCGCCAGCCCGATCAGGGTCATACCGCCGAACAAGTTACGCAGGAATTGCCATGGGTCCAGTGTCGATTCATAGGCCGGGAAAAATCGAGCGGTGATGGTGTCGTCCATGGCGTGGAACAATAGGAGGCCCATGAAACCGAAGAAAACGAGACAATGGGCCAGCCAGCGTATGCGTCCGGTTCGACACGTCCTGCCGAGCAAGAGAATTTCAAGGAAGAATATTTTGAGAGCGAGGAAGAGACGGCGGTGCCAGGAAAGGGATGATACAGAGACCTCTGAGGTCGGTTTTCCACACCAACGAGCCAAGCGCCGGACTATGCCGACAGCGCAGACCACAGAGGCGATAATGAAACCGATATCAAAGAAATTCATATATTTATCTCCATACCATTTTAATCAAATCAACCTTTCATCGCCTTAACCGCTTTAAATGCCGTGGCAATAGCGAGGCCCGCCCCGCACTTCATGCGCATCCAGTCCTGATGGGCAAGGATAGCCCCTGCTGCGTAGAGATTATCATGAACAGGCTGACCCGCATTGAGCGGCCGGAGTTGTTCATCAACCTCAATGCCCGCCATGTTTACCGGATGCCCTTTGTGATCGAAAAATTCATGTAAGTGCCACTCGTCCCGGTTCCCCGGCTGGACTACCGGAAGATTGAAAACTGCTTCCGATACACTGTTGCGATCTGCGCGAAGTCCCTTTCCGAAAAAACGGCCAGAAGCGAGAATAGCGGATTTGGCGTTGACCGTTGATGCTGCCGCGCCGGAACCGACGGCGAATTGAAACGAACCGTCACCCAGCTTTTCCACACCCGTTACCATTTTCTGCGAAAGCGTACGCACACCCAAGACGGGCAATCCACGGTCAAAAACCGCACGCAAACGAGGCCCGGCAATAGATGGCGGCATGGTCGGAATCTCGAAAATGTGTTTGCCGGACAGTTCTTCCAACTGCGCAACAACTTGCTGCGGATCGTTCAACCCGAGGATGGCCGGAAATCCGACGTACTCCACGTCGTCGCAATGCGGCAGAATCTCAGCCACCAGTTTTTCACGAACAGCCGGGTCGGCCAATGCCCACGCCATGTGTTCTGGATAGAGTTCACCGCTACCACTAGGGAATTGAATCCGCACAGTTTTCAGGCCCGGCCAGTTCCGTTTGCGCGTCTCCACAAGCTGTTTGCCGCTGAATCCTTTGAGGCCGTGAAAATCAACGAACAAGGTCGGGGCTTTGCTTTCCAGTGCCAAGGTCCCCTTCCAGGCGGTTTTTGGCACACGGTAGGTCCGTTTCACTGTGCCAGCAGGCGTCAATGCGCGGCTGTTGCGCTCGGAGTGGCCCACATAATCCAGACCATTTTGAGCAAGAAAATCGGTGAATGTATCGATGGCTTCAGCAATCTCATCCCGCTTGAGCAAAGCATATGGATGCTTTGGATAATCTTTCACGGCGGCATCAATCGCGGCCCAAGGACTGTTCCAACGCTTGCCTTCTTCCATAGGATGTACACCCATGAGATCAATAAATCCGGTGCTGAAATCGATTCCACCCGTTGCTCCGGTCTGAACAACTTTCAGCCCCTGCGCCGAGGCAAAGAGCGCGGCAGCCATGCCAGCAAACCCTGCGCCGATGACCATGACATCATATATTGTGTCGTCTTTGATCACTTACGCATCCTCGCAGGTAAAATCGTCGTCATCATCGTCATGCAATTCCAGATCGAGAGCACCGCAGTAAAGCGCCTCTTGCAGATCAGCCTGCACCATGGGTAATCCCCAAAGAATAGGTGAAAATCCGCGCCAACGTCTGCCGACGAACGATTGTAATTCTTCAATGCCCTTGGCTTCGGAAACATACCCTTCATCATAGAGATGTCCGGTAATCCGCAGCCCGCAGAAGCCGCCCTGACACGGGCCTTTACCGACGCGACTACGCATCCCGATGGCCTTGAGTATAGAATTACCGTGCATGCCGCCCATGTTTTCAACAATGGCATTAATGGCATTGCGCGACACCATCTCGCATTCGCAGAGGATAAGATCATCAGCGTCACGGTTCTGAATCCACGACTTAGGCCCAAGGCCCGGCTCGGTCCAGCGCCCCATGGTGGACGGCGGCAACGGCTCGGTGCGCGTGGTGCACTTGGCATCCACACCGAGTTTGGCGCAGACCATGTCCGCTGTTCGCTCGGCCATGAGTCGATAGGTCGTCAGCTTGCCACCAGTGATGGTGATGAAGTTGTCCACATCGTCACGAGCATGGTCAATGAGCGAGAAATTTCGGCTGACGTTCCGCGCATCACCGCTGTCGCCAAGCAGCACGAGCGGTCGCACACCTGCATAGGCGCGGATATAGCGAGTGGTGTCCAACACTGGAATCATGGCGCGGGCGTCTTCGATAATAGAATTAGTCTCAGCCACCGAAGGCCTACAAAGATCAGGAGAATCAATGGTCACCGAGGTCGTTCCGAGCACGGAAACCGTACCGCCGGGAACAAGAATGTCTGAGTCTGCCGCTTTGCGAAGTCGGTTAACCACACGTTTGGTGATACGATCCTGAGTGATGAGAAGGCTGCCGGAAGAATACAAAATATTGATATGCGCCCCGGCCAGTGCGGCGACGATACCCGCCCAAGCGCCTGTAGCGTTGACCACGATCTCGGCCTCCACAGCAAACTGTTCACCTGTGGTTTGGTCGAGGAAGGTTGAACGTTGTATACGTCCATTATCCTTTGAAAAATCTATAAGTTTGGCATTCCTGAGATACTGTCCACCCAAGGCGACGGATTGGGCCAGATTATCCAGCGAGAGCATGAACGGATCGACCGCCCCATCTTCAACACTATAGGCAGCAATGAGCTTGTCGGACAGGACCGGCTCCAGCTCCCTGGCTTCACGGATATCAATCTCATGAGCAGGGACGTCGCTGGCATCGCACATACTCTGAAAGTCAGCGATGTACTTTTCATCATCACCTTCCACAGCCACGAACAAACCGCCCGTATCTTCAATACATTGCGGCGCGAGCTTTTTGAGAATGGCACCCTCTTCGCGGCACTCAATTGCGGATTCGGCATCGGACGCAACATACCGCGCCCCACTGTGCAGCAGGCCGTGATTGCCGCCGGATGCTCCGGCATTGATATCTCGGCGTTCGGCCAAAAGGCATGGGATTCCCCGCAAGGCAAGGTCGCGCGCCAAGCCTGTGCCGGTGGCACCGCCACCGAGAATGAGAATCCTGGTTTCTATCACTTTCATCGTGCTGAATCCTTAGAAACATACGTTAAACGTCTATCAGTCACATATACATCTAACTGCGCGTGTTTTCTTTTCTCTTGTAGCAAAAAAATGAACATGCTAAGAATAAAACTACCTTAATACCCTTTTAAGCACAAAAGACAGGAATAAAGTAGCAAAAAGCCACAATTGCGTCATTCTTTTTTTTCACTTTCGGTCAAAAACCACACTATTTTCTTTTCATTATTGAACATAATTCCGGTTACGAGGATACAATGACAGGACGAGTCACTAAAAAAACAGCAGAAGAAGGCGGCAAACACGCTTCTGTCCGCATTCGTCACGGCAAGATAGTCAATCTTGCCCGCGAACAAGGATTTGTTGCTATCGGCACTCTGGCCGAAACTTTTGAGGTCACACCACAGACCATCCGCAGAGACATAAACATCCTTTGCAAGCAGGGATTGCTCCAACGCCACCACGGCGGAGCCGGCCCCATGCTCAGTACGGAAAACGTCGACTACACCGACCGCAAAATCCTCTGCCTGCGCGAAAAACAGATCATCGCAAAACTGGTAGCCCAGCACATCCCGCCCCGATCATCTCTCTTCATTAACATGGGTACAACCACCGAGGCCGTCGCCAAGGAACTTGTACACCATGACCGCCTCAGAGTTATCACGAACAACCTCAATGTCGCAAAAACTCTCAGTGGTAACAGTGAGATGGAAATAATTATCACTGGCGGAATGGTCCGTCACAAAGACTGCGGAATCGTCGGAGAAGCGGCCATTGATTTCATTCGACAATTCAAAGTGGATTACGGGATCATCGGTATCAGCGGTGTGGATATGGACGGAACACTTCTCGATTTTGATTACCGCGAAGTGACCGCAGCCCGCTCGATCATGGAAAATTCTCGCAAAGTTTTCCTGGTCACTGACCACACCAAGTTCGGCAGGAACGCCATGGTCAGACTCGGCAGCATTGAAGAGATCGACGCCATGTTCACCAACAAGATGCCACCACCCGAACTGGTTGAGGCATTGAAGCATAATAACGTTGAACTGCACGTAGCAGAATGACACCGTTCTGGGCATGTTACATAATGGGGAAATAAAAGACGTCCATGCTTTTGCGTTTTCACTTGCGAACATTTTACGGCGATGATAAAGCATTATGTAGCAATTTGACGAAAATTTTGACCGGAATAGACCACCGGGAGAGCGACTCATGAGTTTAAAACTCAAAGACATCAATAAATTGGTAGGACAAGATGTCCACCTCAAAGACATCAATCTGGAGTTTGAATCCAGTTCTCGCTACGTGATCCTTGGCCGGACACTGGCGGGAAAGACGTCTCTTTTACGCATCATGGCAGGCCTTGATCGTCCCACGACCGGAACAATCACCGCCGATGGCGTGGATGTGACCGGCGTGTCCGTACGCAAGCGCAGCATCGCCATGGTGTATCAACAATTTATCAACTACCCCTCGCAGACCATCTACGAGAACATCGCCTCACCCTTGAAAATCCAGGGCCTTAAAAAGGCGGAGATCAGAGCCAAGGTGATGGAAGCGGCGTCAATGCTGCACATCGAGCATCTCCTGGACAGACTGCCAGCCGAATTATCGGGTGGTCAGCAACAGCGCACGGCCATTGCCAGAGCGCTGGTCAAGGATGTGGACCTGCTTCTGCTCGACGAACCGCTGGTTAACCTCGACTACAAGCTGCGCGAAGAGCTTCGTGACGAGTTGCAAAAGATTTTCATCGAGCGCGATTCGGTCGTTGTCTACACCACCACCGAACCGACGGAAGCCCTCATGCTTGGTGGCAACGTCATCGTCATGCACGAAGGCCGTATTCTCCAAATCGGGGAAACAGCCGATGTCTACCAGAACCCGGCCACCACGCAGGTTGCCGAGGTCTTCAGCGATCCGCCCATCAACTTCATGCATGGAGCTATCGCTGTTGGAAAGGTGACCATGGACAGTGGTTTCGGGTTTGAAGCAACTGCAAGGATGAACGACCTCGGCCCGGGTGAATACACCTTCGGCATTCGCTCAAACCAGCTCAGCATAAGCAGCGATAATGACGAGAATGCACGCCTCACAGGCACTGTTGCACTGTCGGAAATCAATGGTTCTGAAACATTTATCCACTTCAAACATGATGACGAAACGATCGTTGTTCAGGACGACGGTGTCCACATGCATGAGGTCGGAACCGAGGTGCACGTCTATGTTCACCCCAGTAATTTTTACGTGTTCAACAAGGCGGGCGAGCTTCTTATCTCGCCGCACAATGACTAGCCGGAGATCACATGGCGCGTATTGAACTCAACGAAATCAAGCACAGCTACCATCCCAATCCGACGGATGATGAAGACTTCGCTCTGAAGCGTATTCACACGGTATGGGAAGATGGCGGTGCCTATGCACTTCTTGGCCCCTCAGGCTGCGGGAAAACGACAATGCTGAATATCATTTCAGGCTTGCTCAAACCCTCGCACGGGAGCATCAGTTATGATGATACCGATGTTTCAGCCATGCAGCCGGAAGATCGGAATATCGCCCAGGTTTTCCAGTTCCCGGTTTTGTATGACACGATGACTGTCTATCAAAACCTCGCTTTCCCGCTCAAAAACCGGGGCGTTGCCAAAGCGGACATCGACAAGCGTGTTGATGAAATCGCCGAGGCGCTGGACCTGAAACAGGACCTCCACAAGCGTGCTTCCGGACTTTCCGCAGACGCAAAACAGAAAATATCCCTTGGCCGAGGCCTGGTCAGAAGTGACGTCGCCGCCATCCTTTTTGATGAGCCGCTGACCGTCATCGACCCCCACCTCAAGTGGGACCTGCGCCGCAAACTCAAGGAAATCCACAAAGAATTCAAGCTGACCATGATTTACGTCACCCATGATCAGGTGGAGGCAATGACCTTCGCCGACCAGATTGTGGTCATGTATGAAGGTGAGATCGTTCAGACAGGCACCCCTGAGGAACTGTTTGAGACTCCCGAACATACATTCGTCGGCTACTTCATAGGCAGCCCCGGCATGAACTTCCTCGAATGCACGGTGGATGGCGCACTGGCTCTGGTGGGTGGCGAGACTATCCCCATCATCCCGTCGTATGCCGATAAGGCCATGCGCGCGGGTGGCAAGCTCAAGATCGGCATTCGGCCCATGTATGTCGGCCTTCATGCCGAAGCAGTTGAAGACGGTATTGCCGCTGAAGTTATCAATATCGAAGATCAAGGGTTCTGCAAAATTGTCACTGCAAAGTTCGGCGACAATGCGATCAAAGCTCGAATCAAAGACGACCGAAGCATTCCTGATGGCAAATGTTGGCTGACCTTCCCGCCGGAGAAGACAAAGCTCTACTGCGACGAAAGACTGGTCAAGTAACGGGAGGCTATAATGAGTAAATGGGAAAATAATAGAGCATGGTTTTTCATCCTCCCGGTCTTTGTCATCGTGGCATTCAGCGCAATCATTCCGCTGATGACCGTTGTGAACTACTCGGTGCAGGATATTTTCGGCCCCGGCCAGCGATTCTTCGTCGGCCTCGAATGGTTTAGGGAAGTTTTACTGGATACCCGACTGCATGACGCCCTGTGGCGACAGTTGACATTTTCGGGATTGGTTCTGCTTATCGAGATGCCACTGGGCGTCGCCATAGCACTCACAATGCCGAAAAAGGGCTGGGCATCGTCTTTATGTCTGGTCATTCTGGCACTGCCGCTCCTTATACCCTGGAACGTCATCGGGACAATCTGGATAATTTTCACCAGGCCGGATATCGGCCTGATGGGTTCGCTGATCAACAGTGCCGGAATCTCGTTTGATCACACTGCCAACGCCTTTGACGCATGGACAACGCTCATGCTCATGGAAGTTTGGCACTGGACGCCACTGGTTGTCCTTCTCGCCTTTGCTGGTCTTCGGGCCATCCCGGAAGCCTACTATCAGGCGGCCAAAATCGATGGCGCATCACCATGGGCCATCTTCCGATACATCCAGTTGCCAAAGATGCGTGGCGTCTTGACCATCGCCTTGCTGCTTAGGTTCATGGACAGCTTCCTGATTTATGCCGAGCCTTTTGTACTCACAGGTGGCGGCCCTGGTAACGCAACGACATTCCTTTCAATTTATCTCGTGAAGATAGCTGTCGGCCAGTTCGATCTCGGCCCGGCTGCGGCATTCTCGCTCATATACTTCCTCATCATCCTGTTGTTCTGCTGGTTATTCTATCAAGCACTCCAGGCAGTCGAAGGAGGAGAAAAATCATGATTATACGCAAAAGAACCATTGCACTGATTATCTATCTGGGCCTGTTATTCCTGCCCATTTACTGGATGCTCAACATGTCGCTCCGCACCAATGCGGATATCATGAATGTATTCGCCTGGTATCCGAGCGATCCCACCTTTGCCAACTACATGAAGATCTTCACCGATCCGTCGTGGTACAATGGATATATCAACTCGATCATCTACGTAACGATGAACACGGGTATATCCTTGCTGGTCGCGCTCCCTGCGGCGTATGCTTTCTCACGATACCGTTTTATCGGTGACAAACATGTCTTCTTCTGGCTGCTGACCAACCGCATGGCCCCGCCTGCTGTTTTCCTGCTGCCCTTCTTCCAGTTGTATTCGACATTCGGCCTGATCGATACCCACATCGCGGTCGCGCTGGCGCATTGCCTGTTCAACGTCCCGCTGTCGGTCTGGATTCTCGAAGGATTCATGGGCGGCATTCCCAAGGAGATAGATGAAACGGCCTTCATTGACGGGTACAGCTTCCCGCGCTTCTTTATCCGAGTCTTCATCCCGCTTATTCGTGCAGGTATCGGCGTCACCGCGTTCTTCTGTTTCATGTTCAGCTGGGTGGAACTCCTCCTCGCACGGACACTGACGACCACGGCTGCCAAGCCCATCGCGGCGACCATGACACGCACAGTAAGTGCCACCGGACTGGACTGGGGCCTGCTGGCCGCTGCCGGTATCCTGACCATCGTCCCCGGCGCACTGGTCATCTACTTTGTCCGTAACAACCTCGCCAAGGGCTTTGCCCTGGGTCGAGTCTAATCGAGCGAGGAGAAAGATATGAATCTTGAATGGATGGCATGGACACCGGTCACAGCCGGGTTCTTCATCACCATCGCCCTTATCCTCATCGGAATGACAATATGGGAGATCAAATCCCCGTGTGTGGCGCGACGAGGCTTATTGCCCCTGATCACAACTCGCGGAGATCGTCTTTTCATCGGACTGCTCGGAAGTGCGTACATCCACCTGTCATGGGT
This sequence comes from Pseudodesulfovibrio sp., assembly GCA_022712855.1. GTDB lineage: Bacteria > Desulfobacterota > Desulfovibrionia > Desulfovibrionales > Desulfovibrionaceae > Pseudodesulfovibrio. Next base: position 31,370 of record JAFLJT010000327.1, read on the forward strand.
GGGGCTGACAGACTTCCCCTTATGGATTGCAACGGTAATATCCGTCTGTTTTCTCACTGCTCTCATGCGTTGGGGATAGCCCTGATCTGAGAGTTCCCGAACTGGGAATTGAGAAAACAACGGTCTGTTTTACAGTACTAGAGGTTGAGGTGTTTTTTTTAATCAGCATGCGGAGGTACGTATGAAGTTGCGGCGTTTATTAATGACAGGTGTGCTCACATTAGCATGTCTCAGTATGGCTAGCGTCGGTTTTGCCGACTCAAAAGCTGCGAAAAAATGGGTTGATAACGAATTCCAGCCTTCCACATTGAGCAAGGCAGAGCAAATGAAGGAAATGGAGTGGTTCATCAAAGCCGCTGCACCCTACAAAGGCATGGAAATCAAAGTCGTCTCCGAGACTATCCCCACTCACGAGTACGAATCCAGAGTACTCGCCAAAGCTTTCTTTGAAATCACCGGCATCAAGGTCACCCATGACCTGATCGGCGAAGGTGACGTCATCGAAAAACTTCAAATCCAATTCCAGTCCGGCGAAAACGTCTTTGATGCATACATCAACGACTCCGACCTGATTGGTACTCACTTCCGCTCCGGCAAAGTCGTCAACCTGACTGACTGGATGGCCGGCGAAGGTAAATCCGTCACTCTGCCCACTCTGGATCTCGAAGATTTCATGGGTATATCCTTCACCACAGCTCCTGACGGCAAGCTCTATCAGCTGCCTGACCAACAGTTCGCGAACCTGTACTGGTTCCGTTACGATTGGTTCCAGAAGCCTGAACTGAAGAAGGCCTTCAAGAAGAAGTACGGCTACGAGCTCGGCGTTCCAGTCAACTGGTCCGCTTACGAAGACATCGCTGAATTCTTTAGCGAAGACGTTGCTGAAATCGACGGCAAGGCCATATACGGCCACATGGATTACGGCAAAAAAGCTCCGGATCTCGGCTGGCGTTTCACTGACGCATGGCTGTCCATGGCCGGTGCTGGCGACAAGGGTATTCCCAACGGCAAGCCCGTCGACGAATGGGGCATCCGTGTAGAGGGTTGTGTCCCTGTCGGTTCCTCCGTATCTCGTGGTGGCGCCACCAACGGCCCCGCTGCCAAATACGCACTGCGCAAGTACATGGAATGGGTACGTAAGTACGCGCCTCCAGGTGCTTTGGGCATGGACTTCTATCAGTCCCTGCCGTCTCTTGCCAAGGGTAACGTTGCCCAGCAGATCTTCTGGTACACCGCTTTCACCGCATCCATGGTTGAAAAGGGTACACCCGTTGTCAACGCTGACGGCACACCCAAATGGCGTATGGCTCCGTCCCCGCACGGTCCCTACTGGGAAGAAGGCCAGAAGCTCGGTTATCAGGACTGCGGTTCCTGGACTTTGCTGAAATCCACTCCTCTGAAGCGCCGTCAGGCTGCATGGCTGTTCGCACAGTTCTGTGTTGCCAAGACTACTTCCCTGAAGAAGACCCACGTTGGTCTGACTCCCATTCGTAACTCTGACATCAACGACAAGTCCTTCACCGAACGCGCTCCCAAGTTGGGCGGTCTGGTTGAATTCTACCGTTCCCCGGCTCGCGTAGCCTGGACCCCGACTGGCACCAACGTTCCTGACTACCCGAAGCTGTCTCAGCTGTGGTGGCAGAACATCGGTGAAGCTGTTGCCGGTGAAGTCACCGTCTCCACCGCCATGAACAACCTCGCCAAGGAGCAGGACAAGATCATGGCCCGCCTCGAACGCGCAGGCATCCTGGGCGAATGCGGTCCCAAGCTGAACAAGCCCCGCGACGAGTCCTACTGGCTGAACAAGCCAGGCTCTCCGAAGGCCAAGCTGAAGAACGAAAAGCCCCAGGGCGAAACCATGGATTACGACAAGCTGCTTAAGGCATGGAAGGCTGGCAAGGTTAAGTAACCTACCCAGTACCTAAAACACCAACAAAGGGGCGCTCTCAGGAGCGCCCCTTTTCTTTGGTCT
>JAFLJT010000208.1 GCA_022712855.1 Pseudodesulfovibrio sp.
CTTGCCACAATCCCACTTTCGCGCTAGAGAATCCTTTCCTCTTTTCGAGAGGAACCATATCATTTATAAGGAAGACGGAAAGACTATGATCAAGATCCGCAAAGAAGAAGACAGGCGAGGTCCCACCGATGGACGTCGCGACGACAAGCCGAGCGAAAACCGCTCCGACGACAACCGAGGCGATTCCCGCCGAGATGAATCCCGCTCAAACGACTCCCGCGACGACCGCCCACGCCGTGACGACTCTCGTAACGACAGGCCAAGCAGGCCGCGCCGTGACGATTCTCGTAGCGACGACAGGCCAAGCAGGCCGCGCCGCGACGATTCCCGTAACGACGACAGGCCGAGCAGACCTCGCCGTGACGACTCCCGTGGCGGCCCGCGCAAATTTGAAAAACGCGATGGCGGCTCCCGTGGTGGCCCTCGTGGTGGCGGTGGCCGTGGTGGCAACCGGGATGGCCGCGACTTTTTCGGAAGACTTCCCGAAAAGCCCGTCATCAGCGATGAAGACTACGTATCCAAGGCTGATGTCGTCGCCGAACATCGCTTCAACGACATTTCCGTCATCGACAACCAGTTCCTCGATCTGCTGGAAAAGCGTGCATTCCTCATCCGCAAGGAAGGCGCATGGCGCAAGTCCAGACAGAAATCTCTTGTCGATCCCAAACTCGAAAAGCTGTTGCGTGGCTCCTTTGACGTCAAGGCTGGCGAACTCGGCCTTGATGCCAAGCTCACCAAGCAGCTCTTCACACTCCTCAACCAGTTCTCTCTGGCTGATATCCGCAAAAAATTCGAAGGCGACGGCTACAAGCTGGCACCGCGTGTCGACAAGATCGACGCTGCCATCACTGGCCCGAGTTCCTTCCGCTATACCCGCATGATGCTCGCCATGGCCGCCAGCTCAGGGGCTCGAATTGCCCTGTCTCCGGTCACCATGAATGCACCCAACAAGGACCTTGCCAAGGCGCTCAAGCTGGCAAAGGCTCCCATTCACTGGGATGATAACGAGATCAGAAACGACGGTGGCCGTCTGCTCGAATTCGAAGGCAACATGATCTTCGTTGGCGAAGACAAGTTCAACTTCTACCTTCTGCTCTGTCTGGCGCTCGGCCATGCTGGCCGCTGCAAATTCACGGGCAAGCCCGCGTTGCAGCTGCTGGATATCGCAGCCCTGAACAAGATACTGCCGAAACTCGGCGCACGTCTGGTTCCCATCAATCCGTCCAATCCCGGCCTGCCTGCTCGTCTTGAGTGTGGCGGAAGCATGGACGCAGCCGTCACCCTGCCCGGCAATCTCGAACCTGATTTTGCTGCAGCACTGACCATGGCCGCGTGGTCCTTCCCCGGTGGCCTGACCATCAACGGACTCGGCAAAGCTGCCCGCGAGCGTGTGGCCGAAGCTGTTGAAGTGCTGACCGCATGTGGCATCAAGGCAGTGATGACAAAGGATTCCGTCACGGTTTCCGACGGCGTTCCCGTAATCGAAGAGACACCCGTACTTCCTTTGTCCGTGCGCTTGAACTCCATGCTCATGGCGCTGCCGCTCATGGCTGGTGGTTCCATCAACATCGCAGGCAGATGGCCCAAAACCGAGATCACCGATGGCATTCTGGAACAGTTCAGAGCGCTTGGCCTCAAGATCGACGTTGCCACTGAAAATATTGTTGTCCAAAGAGACAGCGATATCCCCAAAGACGTCCCCATCACCATTGGTGAAAGCACGGAATTGCAGCCTCTGGCATTGGCCTTGGGACTCCGCGTTGGCTCAACAACCTTGACTGGCCCGTTTGACGAAACAGCCATCGAGCTCCTCGACCGCATGGGTGCGGCATACGAAGTGACCGATGACGGTATCACGCTCAAGGCCGGAACCAAGCGATGGGACGGCACATGGTTCAGCCCCGACCCGATCTGGTCCATGGGTGCTGCGCTGATGGCGTACACCGTACCTGCCATCGTCCTTGAGAACCATGGCGAAGTGACCTCCACCTGGCCCGAATTCTGGAACTTCTACAACTCCCTGCCCACCGGCATCATGAAGCCGCGGCCCATAAGAGAGAAACAAGATGACACCCGCAGAAGAATCAAAATCAGATAATACACAGCTGAGTGAAGATGTCCCGACCCTGGAGGCTGAAGTCGTTGAGATGACTGCCGAACAGGAACGGGCTATCCAAACCATTCAGGATCTCCTGAAAGCTGAAGATGTGAAAAATGGCATTTATCATCATACCGAGATTCATGCGTTGAAGCAGGAAAAGCTGCGCCTTGGCGTGGACATCCAGTTCCGCACCAACAAGATCAACCGAATCAGACTTGGTATCGACGGCATGCAGCCCGGTGAAGACCCGAACGGGTTTGCCTTTTAATATATAGATATATACCCCGCACAAATGCGCAGGGACGGTTTTTGAGAGGACCGTCCCTGCATTTTCCTGCCAGGGCGTTTGCGCGTTTTTTGAGAGTACCCCGATAACGATTAAACGCAGGAGCTTCTGACATGGGCATGAATATTACCCACAAGATTATCAAAAAACACCTCGTTTCCGGCGAGATGATTCCCGGCCAGGAAGTCGGTCTGCGCATCGACCAGACCCTGACCCAGGATGCCACCGGAACGATGGCCTGGTTGCAGTACGAAGCTATCGGTATCGGCGAAGTCCGCACCGACCTGTCCGTGAGCTACGTTGACCACAACACCTTGCAGATGGGCTTCCGTAACCCGGATGATCACCGTTATCTCCGCACTGTCGCCGCCAAATCCGGCGCTGTGTACTCCCCGGCTGGCACTGGCATTTGCCACCAGCTGCATCTTGAGAACTTCGCCAAGCCCGGCGCGACCCTCATCGGCTCCGATTCCCATACCCCCACTGCGGGCGGTATCGGTTCCATGGCCATGGGCGCTGGCGGCCTGTCCGTTGCTCTGGCAATGGCTGGCGAGGCGTACTTCATTCCCATGCCGAAAGTCGTCAAGGTCGAACTGACCGGCGAACTGACTGGCTGGGCGCAGGGCAAGGATGTCATCCTCGAACTGCTGCGCATCCTCACCGTCAAAGGCGGCGTGAACAAGGTCTTCGAATATGCAGGCCCCGGCGTCGCCGCCCTGTCCGTTCCCGACCGTGCCACCATCACCAACATGGGTGCTGAACTCGGCGCGACCACCTCCATCTTCCCGTCTGACGAAAAGACCAAGGACTTCCTTGAGAAAATGGGCCGTGGTGACGAGTACATGGAACTGATCGCTGATGCTGACGCCGAATACGACGAAGTCGTCACGATCAATCTGTCCGAGCTGGAACCTATGGTTGCCCAGCCGCACATGCCGGACGTTGTTTGCAAGGTCAAAGATCTCGCGGGCAAAAAGATCGACCAGTGCGCCATCGGCTCCTGCACTAACTCTTCCTATTCCGATCTCAAAAATACCGCGCAGATTCTCGCAGGCAAACAGACCCCGCCCGAGACCGATCTGCTCATCTCCCCCGGCTCCAAGCAGGTAGTGAAGATGCTGGCCCGCGAAGGCCTCATCGAACCGCTGCTCGACGCTGGCGCCCGCATACTCGAATGTACCTGCGGTCCCTGCATCGGCATGGGCGGCTCCCCCACTTCCGGTGGCGTGTCCGTCCGTACCTTCAACCGTAACTTCGAAGGCCGCTCCGGCACTTTGGACGGGCAGGTTTACCTTGTTTCCGCTCAAACCGCCGCACGTCTTTCTCTGGAAGGCGAGTTCACTGATCCCGCCACCTGGGGCCCGGCTCCCGAGCGCATCGAACTGCCCGAAGATGTCCCGTCCATCCGCAACCTCTTTGTCTTCCCCCCGGACGACAAGGACGCTGTGGAAATCCTGCGCGGACCCAACATCATCGCACTGGAAGACTTCGACACTCTGCCCGAAACCGTGGAAGCCAAAGTGCTGCTCAAGGTCGAGGACAACATCACTACCGACCACATTCTGCCCGCCGGTGCCGAAATCACCGCGCTGCGTTCCAATATCCCGGCCATCAGTCAGTACATCTTCAACCGCGTTGACGAAGGTTTTGTCGGCCGCATGAAAGATGCTGGCACCGGTATTATCCTCGGTGGCGACAACTACGGTCAGGGTTCCAGCCGTGAACACGCCGCTCTCGGCCCCCGTCATCTGGGTGTCAAAGCGGTCATCACAAAATCCCTGGCACGTATTCACCGCGCCAATCTGGTCAACTTCGGTATCCTGCCGCTGCTGCTCGTCAATTCAGCTGACTACGACAAGTTGTCCGAAGGAAGCGGCCTGACCATCCCAGCCAACGACATGACCCCCGGTGGGACCATCGACATGACCACCGACACCGGAGAGACCATTCAAGTCACAAATGATTTGACCAAAAAGGAACTGGAGATTATCCAGTCTGGTGGCCTGTTAAACGCAGTCCGCAACTCAGCGAGTTAAAAAAGCACCATTTGCGTCGTTACTGCGGGAGTCACACACTCTCGCGTATCGGAATACGCATCGATCTTGTGCCTCCCTTGCGCCTAGCAACTGGCACCTTTTAAACTCCCTGAGAAACCATATGAAACAAACCCGGTCGCCCCATAATGGGGCGACCGGATAAAGAGCTTTTGGAGTAAAAATGCTTGAAATAATGCGCGAAAATGCATCCGGTTGGATTGTCAAAATCCTCTTCGCCATCATCATTATCGTCTTTGTCTTCGCCTTTGGAATGAGCGGTATGGATACTGGCAATGATCCTGTTCTGGCCACAGTTAATGATCAGGTCATCACTCGTGCCGAATTCGAGGATTCTTTCCAGCGCGCTGCCGAAGGTATGCGCCAGGCCAATCCAGAAGTATCCACTGCTCAGTTACAGAACCCGCAATTCAAGCAGATGGTACTTGGCGAACTCGTCAACTCCCGCCTGCTTCTGGCCGAAGCCGCCCGTCTGGGTGTCTCCGCTTCTGACGAAGAAGTTTTCGCGGCCATCACTCGTCAAGCCATTTTCCACAATCAGGATGGTGCATTTGATCGTGCCGTCTACCAGATGGCATTGCGCTCCATCCGCATGACCCCCTCGCAGTTCGAGGCCAATTTCAAGAATGAACTCATTGCCACCAAGGTCAAGGACATGGTTCGCCAGACCGGAGCTGTCACGCCCGAACAGGCCCGCCAGATCTTCGACTGGGTTGGTGAAGAAATCACCATCGACTACATCTTGACCACCCCGCAGCAGTTCTTGGCTGACATCAAGATCACCGAAGCAGAGATCAGCGAATTCTACACCAAGAACGAAGACCGCTTCATGATTCCCGAACAGGTTCGTCTGCGTTACCTCTCCTTCACCCCGGCCGATCTCGCCACATACCAGACGGTCACTGACGAAGAGGTCAAGGCGTACTACGACGCCCATGCCGACACCATGCG
>JAFLJT010000126.1 GCA_022712855.1 Pseudodesulfovibrio sp.
ATTTGGTGGCACAATGTTGATACTGACCCGGAGACCGGGAGAAAGCCTCTACCTGGGCGATAATATCAAGCTTAAAATCCTGAGTGTTCAGGGGAAGCAGATAAAGATCGGCCTGGATGTACCTGAAGACATGACTGTCTATCGGGAAGAGGTGTATTTGAAGATCAAGGAACAGAACAAGCAGGCGCTGGAGACCAGCCAGCAAGACCTGCTCGCGGCGGCTGCGCTATGGCAAAAGAAGTAACTAAAAGAATAATGACGAGACTGGGCGAACGTGAAGTGAGTCTGGACGGTATCATTTATTTTCCTCGTGGCCTTATTGGCCTTGAGGATAAGCGTGAATTTGCGCTCCTGAGTGTCAAAGACGAAGATTCTCCGTTCCTGCTCTTGCAGTGCATCACGGATCCCGGACTTGGATTGCTCGTGGCCGATCCCTATTCATTTATCGATGAGTATGATGTGCGGCTGGAAAAGCTGGACAGGAAAAAGCTGAAAATCGAGAACATCAAGCAGTTGGCGATTCTGGTGACAGTGACCATACCACAGGACAAGCCCGAAGACACAACCCTCAACCTGCAGGGGCCGATTGTCATCAACCACGAGGCGAGGATAGGTCTTCAGGTTCCACAAACTGACACGAGCTATCCACCTCGTCTCAGTCTCATTGATCGCTAATTAGGCGGTCCTTTCTCCAAACGCTTATTAGAGAAGAAGATCCAGGTCGTCACGAATCAAGTTCGCGGCGGCCTTTTTCACGTCGGGCTGGTAAGTTCCGTCCTTGACCTGCTGCTTGAGCCTATCCACCTTTTCACGGCGAACGTCAGGTGTTTCATTTGCTGTCTGCAAGGCTGCGCCCCGCAATCTAGCTTCAGAGGACAAGACTACTCGATCAGCGCTTTGGCCGGAGTTGTTTGAATTCTCCTGTACCTTGGCCTGTTCGGCAGCTCGCTTACTGTCGACCTTCTTGTTAGCGTAAGGGTTCATTTCCCCTACTACATTCTTAATAACCATGTCGTCCCTCCCGAATTTTTCGGGCCTATCAAAGCATGGTGTCGTCCACCTTTGATAGCGTTATCTCCCACAGCCTTCTCATGATCTTGTTTCTTTCAGATCCTGACAGTTCAAATGAACCGTGCTGTGTATCCTTTAATATCTGAACGTCCGTTCCGTCCACTGGGTATTCAAATAAATACCTTTGCCCGAATTCTGCCTCCAACGTCTTAAGGATGGCGGCGACCACGGGCGAGTGGTCAGTATTGACTATCAGGTTTTCAATGACCTCATGCGAAATTCGCTCAACCAGTTCGCGGCGCTTTGCTTGCTTTGCCACATCATCCATCGGCGGAGATGCTCCCAAAGCTTGCCTGAAACGGGCTAACCGCTTCGCGCTTGTAAGCTGCTTTCCATAGGTGCGCAGCATTGTACGAACATTAGCCGATTGCGTATTCACAGTTTTTATCCTTCCTTGATTGATATGATCGACCTAGGACGAAAAAACTTTAGGGTCAAAGTTAAAAAAAATCTAGAAAAGTGTATTCTGGCTATTGAGAGGTCGGCTGAAAATGGAAAAAGGTTGAATATTTCTCAAATTTTAACTACAAATTTAAGCTATGTCTCACGCCGTAAAAAAAATTCTCATAGTCACCAAACCGGATGACGAAAAAGCCACATCTCTTGGGGCTGAAATGACTGATTTTCTGGCTTCCATCCAGGTCGAGGCCACGGTGTGCGAACATCGTCCCAACGCCTGCGAAGCCGAAGAAAAATCCGTCGGGCAATACGATCTGATCCTGGTGCTTGGCGGTGACGGGACCTTTATCGGCGTTGCTCGTCGGATGCTTTTTTTAGGTGCCCCTCTCATGGGTGTCAACCTCGGGCAGGTGGGATTCCTGACCCAATTGCATCGCGATCACTGGAAACCTTGGCTCACTGAGGTTGCAACCAAAGGTGTCGAGGTGTCGCGCCGCTTGTCCCTTCAATATGAAGTAAGACGTGGCGGAACCATAGTCCATTCCGGTCTTGCTATCAATGATCTGGTTATCAGCCGTGGAGTGCTGGCCCGCCTTATCCGGCTGGGGGTCTCCTTCAATGGTCTCGACCTTTCCAATTTCCGGGCAGACGGCCTTATAGTCTCAACACCGACTGGCTCTTCCGCCTATGGAATTTCAGCGGGTGGACCGTTGGTCTATGCCGATTTGTTTGTCTACACGGTCACGCCTGTGTGCCCATTCCTTAATAGTTTCAAGCCCATGGTCTTCCCGGCGGACGGCGAGTGCCTGGTGCGGGTGGAAGAGAAAACGGGCGAGGTGAGTCTGACCGAGGACGGGCAGTCCTCATTCAACCTCGAATTTGGGGATGAGGTTATGGTTAAGCAGTGCCCGACCGATTTGCTCGTGGTCAACCTTGGGCCAGAGGCGTATTTCGAGAAGTTGAAAAAACATGGTTTTCTGACGGAGAAATAGTATGGGGTTCGATAGAAATTTCGAGTCAGTTTTGGATATCAAATACGGCAGAGACGTCTCATTGGACGCGCTGCTGTTACATTTTATGACGGAAAATCATCTGGAATATACCATTGATCCAGACAAGAACGGGTCCATGGAGCAGATGCGGTTCATGATGGCTATGGACGAAGACGAGTTCTATGCACCATGCTCTGACTGGATGTTCAAGATGCTGCTTGAGGATGGGCGGCCGGACCGTTTGCTTCAGGATTACCTGAAACAGTGGAAGGTCTTCATTCGGTTGACGCGTAATTTCTGTTCGGATCGTAAACAGGCCAGTCGACTCATTCAGTTGGCGCGGCACAAGTTCCGCATGGTCCTTGGCGCCCCCATTGTTATTCCGTCCCGACTCATGAAGCGTCTCCTCACCATTTTTATGACGCAGAGCGGCATTGACGATCCTTATAGAGATATACGTAAGGCGCTCAATCGGCGTGCGGCCCGTATTGTGGACTGCGAAGCTTTCGACCGTAAAGTCAACGGCTGCCTGGAAAGCACGGCAAGTTGTTCTCGTATTGATGACCTGCGCCACAAGCTCGATATGCTGGAAATCGAACGACTTATGCGTATTTCGACCCTGACCGACAACTGGTCGCCTGAATCCTTTGACGAGGATACTCTTGAGGCATCAGGCATTGATGATGAGATCAGGGAAAGCTCGGATGTATTTCTCCCTGTGTGTGATGAGTTGGGCAAAGACAGCGAAAGTCCCAAACGAATCCTCTACCTGCCGAATCGTGCGGGCGGCATCATGTTCGATATTGAGGTGGTAAAAACGCTGCTTAGGTTAGGGCATCGCGTGGTCATGGCCCTCAAGGAAGGGTTCTTTTTCGAGCATCCGACATTTTGGGATCGGGACAATGACACCGTCCTCGCCGAACGGTTCAGCGAAGCGCATTTTGTCAGCGAAGACAAACTATCCAAGAATGATTTGTTGGCGATCATGGCCAAACATCAATTTGTTGTCATTTCGGATGGCACGCGGGAAAAATTCAACCCGTATCGCTGTTCCGTAAGCTTTGCCCGGGCATGGAAAGAGTGTGACATAGTCTTTGCCAAGGGCGAGTCCATGTACAATCGCCTCATCCAGAACAGCCATAATTTTACTCGGGATATCGTCAATTTCTACCGGGACAAGGATGGTGGATTCCATCTTAATTACCGTCCCAAGCCGGAGTCTGTTCACAAGTTTAGCGAGCGCTATATTTCTAGCAAGGCTGATGAAATCATTGCAGAAATGCGTCAGGCGCGGGCGCAAGGCACGACTGTTATGTTCTACTCCGGTATCATCGGTAGTGTACCGGGACAGACGAAGGTCGCAATTGAGGTTATCACCGCGTACGTCCTCCATCTGCGGAACCAGCTTGATGATGCGTATATCATCAATCCGGGTGAGCATTTTGAGGAAGGTATGGACGCGGACGACCTGATGTACATGTGGGAAAAAGTTCAGCGTAGCGGTTACATCAACGTCTGGCGTTTTCAGACACATTTCGATATTGAAAAGAGCTTCGAGTTGCTGGGCAAGAAAGTGCCGCCGGTATGGACCGGTAAGGATTCCACCTATTCCACTGGGTGTACCAAGGAGATGCACATCGCTCTGGACGTGCAGAAATCCTACCCGGAACTCCAGATTATCAGCCCAAGCCCGGAGAAGTTTTTCCGTCGTCGGGAATACGGCGTCGGCAAGTTCTGCGACGTAGCAATCGACTCTTGCGGCCAATAGCAGATTGTTGAAAAAGCACCATCTGCTTCGTTGCTGCGATAAACGCAAACTCTAGCGTATAAGAATACGCGTCGATCTTGAGTTTATCTTGCGCCTCGCACCTGGCACTTTTTGAACAGCCTGCGGGAAACAGAAAAATGAAAACGAATTATTTAGGGGATTATGAGAACTTTCGCGGGTAATAAATCCGCCGGGCATTGGTCCCGGCTCCTGCTCATCGCTTTGTGCATGGTGGCGTTGCTGTCGTGCATGAAAGAGGGTTCCATTTTCCGGGGGGAAGCCGAGGCCCCGCCTGAGGCTGATTCTCCTGACAGGGTGGTTGGACTGTGCCAGCCCGGTGTGACCAAAGGGTTGACCCTGCGCCCGGTGCGTGAACCGTCCGAGCTGCCCGTTTGCGATATTTTCTTCCCGCTTTCCAATAGTGAAGGGCTGGAAAACACCATCCGTATCGATCTCGCCAGTCAGGGGTTGAAGACGTGGAATGCGCTGGAAGGCCCGGTGCGGCATAGCTTGGAATACGCCTTGAACATGCCGCAGGATGAGGCTGCTTTGACCCAGTCCGGCATGTCTCTGTCTTGGGGACAGGTGGTGCGTAGTCTTGAAGAATTTCTCGATCTCCTGCCGCATCTTGATGAGCATCCTGAACTGCTTGCCAATCGTTTTGTCTGGTACGGAATGAAAAACAAGCCTTTGATGACGGGGTATTTTACGCCGGAAATCGAAGCGAGCCTGACGCGCCAGCCTGGGTATGATTTCCCGATTTACGGTGTGCCGAGCGATCTGCAATACGGTAAAGTGCGCGGGCAACGCCGCTTCTATCGCGTGGAGCGCGGCAAGGTGATACCATACTATGAGCGGGGCGATGTGGATGTCCGTCACGTTCTGGCCGGGCAGGAGCTTGAAATTGCCTGGGCCAAGGACCCCATCGATGTCTTTTACATGCAGGTGGAAGGCGCAGGGCGGCTTCTGCTGCCGGACGGCACCACGCAGAACGTGTTGTACGGTGCCAAGAACGGATATGGTTTCCGTAGCCTTGGGCGGATTTTGCATTCCAAAGGTCTTTTGCCCAAAGGGCAGTTGTCCAAAGACCATGTGAAACAATATTTTGCGAATAATCCCAAAGAGATGTTCCAGATGATGGCCGAGAATCGAAGCTATGTTTTCTTTCGGCTGGAGGATGCGCCGCCGGAGGGGAGTATCGGAAAGCCGTTGACGCCGATGGTTTCGCTGGCTACAGACCGGAAGCTCCTGCCGCTTGGCAGCCTGCTCGCCTTTGAAGCAGAGATTCCGAAGACGGAAAACGGCAAGACCGTGGGTAAACGCAGAGTGGCTGGTATCGGACTCGCTCAGGATACCGGCACCGCCATTCGCGGATCAAGACTTGACTACTATATAGGCGAAGGGAACGAGGTGGAGCCCATCGCCAACAATATAATGACCGAGGCCACCGTGTATCTCCTTATAAGCAAAGAAGCACTCATCAATGGCTGACATGACATACGATTCGATCAAGGAAATGGTTAAGGACGCAATCGCGCATCAGAGCCGCTCTGTTACGGACTGGCATTTTGGCGAACCTGTTTATGATGGCGACCCAGCCAATGATCTGTGCGGTGAGGATGGATTTCGCGAACTGGTCGCCCGTCAGCATTGGGCCAATTTTCAGCTGTGGCATGTCGAAGACCGTGCCCGTCGCCAGGATGTGACGGGAGATGTCATCGCCGGTTGCAAATACGCCATCGACAAGCTCAATCAGAAGCGCAACGACCTCATCGAGCGTGTGGACGAGTGCCTTATCGGTTCTCTCAATCCACTCCTGCCCGTTGAGAGCGCAGAGCGTTACAACACAGAGACTGTTGGTGCTGCCCTCGACCGTCTGTCCATTCAGGCGCTCAAAATTTATCATATGAAAGAGCAGTGCAACCGCAGGGATGTTGATGATGTTCACGTTAAAGAATGTGACGCCAAGGTCCTGACCCTGCAACAGCAGCACGACGATCTGGGCTGCGCCATTGGCGAGCTGATCGACGAGTACGCCGCTGGAACCAAGAAGCCCAAGGTCTACTTCCAGTTCAAGATGTACAACGATCCGAGCCTGAACCCGGAACTCTACGCTAAAAAATCATAGGAATACGTTATGTCCCGGTACGAAACCGTCATCGGTCTTGAGGTGCATGCGCAGCTCAAGACGCAGACCAAAATATTCTGTTCCTGTTCCACCAAGTTCGGCAACGAGCCCAATGAGAACGTCTGTCCGGTCTGCTCCGGCATGCCCGGTGTGCTGCCCGTGCTCAACGAAAAAGTTGCGGAATACGCCACCAAGATGGGCCTCGCCACTGGCTGTGAGATCAATCTCA
>JAFLJT010000125.1 GCA_022712855.1 Pseudodesulfovibrio sp.
ATCAGATGCAGAATATCCTTGATCATCTTCAGATCGCCGGACACATTTTTCTGATCTTTGATCTCCAGATTCATGGGCAGGCTATTCTGCCGTGTAAACTCCAAAGCTTCCTGGAGCGTGAGGATTCGCTGCCCCCGAATTTCTTCCAACATCGCAGCCGAGATTTCCCCGCTGGCAACAGTGCCGTAAGGATCATTCTTTATGAACCATGATCCGGCGTCGAGCTGGTGTAATTCAGCAAGCGTAAAACTTTTGGTGAGCCACGGCGCGCGGTCTGCAAATTCGGGAAGGATATCGACATTTGTGGTCCGGTCCAAGACGTCATCGTGAAAAACGACGAGTTCTCCGTCTGCGGATCTATGGACGTCCATCTCCCAAAAATCCGCACCGAGGTCCAGACACCGCTCTGCGGCAAACATGGTATTTTCCGGGGCAAGAGCCCGAGCGCCACGATGCGCACACACATATCCACCGACGGCAAGGCGATCAAAAAACATTAATCCCCCTTCTTTGTGAAGTAGAGGTTCGCCAAAGCCATCAATGATGTGCCCACAATAAGCAACAGCGAAACAGCATTGATAACCGGCGTGCTCCCATCCCGCACCTGCAAATACAGATTAATCGGCAGGGTCGGTTCGGAGCCGACAAGAAACAGCGTGGTATTGAAGTTCTCGAAACTCATGAGAAATGCCACGGCCGCAGCACCAACGATGGCCGGGCGCAGGAATTTCAGCGTGATATGCCAAATGACGCCCAATTGAGTGGCACCCAGATTGAGCGCCGCTTCCTCAAGAGAATGATCGAATTTGCGCAACCGCGCCGACACGACCAGTGTGACGAAGGTGGAAATGAAGGAGAACTGACCGAGCACCACCAGCCAGAAGCTGGGGCGGAAGAGGTCAAAATCAAGGCCGAACACGTCCTCGAAAAATGTGCCCGCAGTATTGGCAGCCAGGAGCAAGGATATGCCGAGGATAACGCCGGGAATAACCAGCGGCGCGAGCATGAGGAAATAGAGGAAACCCTTGAACCGGAACTCCTCTTTCTCAAACAGAAAGCTGGCGCATGTCCCGACGATAACGCTGAGGATGGAGACAAAAAACGCTGTCTGGAAACTCGTTACAATGGAGCGCAGGTTCTGGTCGTCATGGAACAGGCCGATCCTGTCCGGGCCATCGGCAATGAACCAGTCGAGACTGAAGCCCTGCCAGGGCAACGACGGAAAGTTGGAGTCGTTGAACGCCAACACGCAGGTGACAACCAGCGGGGCGAACAGGAAGGTGAAGTACAGCAGAATAAACAGATTGAACGACCAATTGTAGGTTTTGCTGCGTGGCAGTGAACGGATCATGATGCCACCTCACCAAGTTTCTGGCGTGTGAGCTTAAGCCCCACCCAGATGATGAGCGAACTCAGCAGCAGAAGCAGGAAGCCGAAGGCCGAACCCTGATTCCAGTTGAAGCTGGCAATAAACTGATTGTAAATCTGTTCGGTGAACCAGAGGGAATTTTTGCCACCCATGAGGTTCGGGGTCAGGTAGTTACCCAGCGCGAGCATGAACACCACGATTGAACCGGAAGTGATACCCGGCTTGCAATGCGGAATGATGATGGTTCGCCAAATGGTAAGGTGCCCTGCCCCAAGGTCGTGGGCCGCCTCAATGAGGCTGTCGTCCAGGCTATCCATGACCGAAACCAGCGGCACCACCATGAACAGCATGGATGTGTACACCAGCCCCATGATCATGGTCGCGTCATTGTACAGCATCTCAATAGGTGTATCGATGATGCCGAGTTTGAGCATGAAAAAGTTCAGCACACCGGACTCACGCAGCAGGATCATCCACCCATAAATACGCACCAGTTCGCTGACCCAGAACGGGAGCAGCAGCAGGATCATCAGCGCACCCTGCGCCCGTGTCCGCGCCAGTTTGGCAATGAAAAATGACACCGGCATGGCGAGCAGGAAGGTGATGAACGTCGTGATGATCGCATAGAGGGCAGTGCGAACAAAGGTCAGCCAGTAGACTGGTTCAGTAAAGAAATTCGTATAATTCTCAAAGGTCCAGATGGGGTCGCCATAGTCATTCTCCCCCCTGAAACTCATGGTGAGCAGGTCGAGATGCGGCAACACAATCAGAAGCACCAGCCACATGATGACCGGGGCGAAAAATATCCAGAATGCAAGACGAGAACGGTTCATGTTACGCCTCCGCCTCAAAGCAGATACCGGACTCAGGATGCCAACCCACGGAAATTGTATCGCCCGGCTTGATATGATCAAACTTCCGGGTCTGCGGTAAAGTCACGATAAGCTCGTGCTCTTCCTTGGTCGTAGTCAAGAGGCGGCTGTTGGCACCATCAAACAGGATGGATTTCACCTGCACGTCGAACACATTCAGCCCTTCCGTCTGGCGCGGTTCAATGCGAATGGCCTCGGGCCGCAGGTACAGATTAACTCGACAGCCATCGGCACAAGGAGCATCGCCCTTCGTTCGGAAGGAATACCCATCATCTGTCGCGATGATAATTTCACCGGGGTTACTCTGGGTGACATTCCCGCTCCACTGGTTATTATCGCCGACAAACTGGGCGACAAATGGCGTTTTCGGCTTGCCATAAAGTTCCTGCGGCGTGCCGATCTGTTCGAATTGCCCGTTGTTCATGACGGCCACATGGTCCGACATCACAAGGGCCTCGGACTGATCGTGGGTGATGTAAATAAAGGTGGTCCCGATCTTGGTCTGCAACTTTTTCAGCTCGATCTTCATCTGCTCACGCAGCTTAAGGTCCAGCGCACCCAGCGGTTCATCGAGCAAGAGGACAGACGGCTCAAGCACGAGGCAGCGAGCAATGGCCACACGCTGCTTCTGTCCACCGGAAAGCTGATTGATCTGCTTGCCACCAAACCCCGGCAACCCAACACGTTCGAGCATGGTGTCCGTTTGCTTGCGAATCTCCGGTCCTTTCACGCCACGCCGTTTGAGGCCGAATGCGATATTTTCCTCAACGTTCATCATGGGAAATAAGGCGAGATGCTGAAAAACGAGATTCACTGGCCGATGATTGGGCGGCACACCGAGCATGTCCTTGCCGCGAATTTCTATTGCGCCGGAAGTCGGTTCTTCGAAACCCGCGATCATGCGCAAAAGTGTGGTCTTGCCACACCCGGATGGACCAAGAATAGAAAAAAATGATCCTTTCGGGACGTCGAAAGTGACATTATCGACGGCAGTGAAATCGTCGAATTTTTTGACCATATTGCGGACAGACAGATCGTTGGACATAACTCTCATCGCGTTAAAGGGAAGAAGACGGAGAGCCCTGTTTGGGCTCCCCGTTATTATATGATTGATGCGTACGATCTAACCTAGTTAGCAGCCTTGATCTTATCAAGAATCTTGCCTTCGAGGCTTTCCAGCTTGGCCGGAACAGGCGGGTACCACTTGATATTATCAATGGTAGCCTGCGGGAAGGAGCGGGCGAAGTTGGCGGCAACTTCAGCATCGATGTATTCCAGAGCACCCTTGGAAGCGGTGGCGTATTTTTCCTGAGAGGTGAAGTAACCAGCGTTTTCAGGCTTCATGATGAAGTTGATCCACTTGTAAGCAGCGTCAACATTCTTGGCCTTGGCAGGAATGGCGAAAGTATCGATCCAACCAAGTGCGCCCTCTTTGGGAGCCTTAAAATCGATGGCCTTGTTGTCGGCATGCAGCTTCCATCCACCAGCGTCCCAAGCCATGGCTACGAAAACTTCCTCGGAGCGCATGGATTCGAGCAGAGAATCACCGTTGGCCCAGTAGTTCTTCACGATGGGCTTGGCGTTGATCAGCGTCTCGGCGATCTTATCGAGCATGGCTTTGTAAGCAGGTACATCAGTATACAGAGCGAAGGGATCGTATCCAAGGGCAAAACCCATGGCGATCAGCGTAGGCCTCTTGAGACGGTAGCTGACGCGACCTTCGTATTTGGAATCGATGAGTGCTTTCCAGGAATCTGCTTCAGCAGCCTTCTCGCTGTTCACGACAAGACCGGAGGTTCCCCAGCAGAATGGTGCTCCGTAGGACTTTCCGCCGACGACGGTATTCTTCTTCACAGCGTCCAGCATGGACGGAATGAAGAGGTCAGCATCGATCTTGGAATAATCAAGAGCCTGATACAATTTGAATTTTTCCTGAACGGAAGAAATACGATCCTGAGAGGGCTGTGCCAGATCAAATCCTGCACCACGGGTGGCGCGCAGTTTGGCGATCATTTCTTCGTTGTTGGAGAAGGTGACTTCAACCTTGATTCCGGTTTCTTTTTCAAAAGTGTCGATCAATTTCTGCGGTGCGTACCCTTTCCAGGTCAACAACTTCAATGTTTCCGCTTGCGCAGTGCCAGCGAAGGCAAACAGCGCCAGCAAAACCAATACGAGAATCTTTTTCATGATCAAACTCCATGTTAAATGACGTGAATAACGAATTATTTAAACGATTGTTACTGTCATACACAATTCCGTGCAATAGGTGAATGTTACAACTGTATTAAG
>JAFLJT010000168.1 GCA_022712855.1 Pseudodesulfovibrio sp.
AAGGGCTGGTGTAGGTCGTTGGGTGGTGAGGGGGAAGAGTGTGGGATGCTTATTTGTTGTGCTGCTTTTTCTTAAAATTTTACCCGCGATTTGAGCCGAAAAAAGCGGCGTGCGCCGTCCCGTTAAAAGGACAATGTACGAACCGCTTTTTTCGGCTCAAATCGCCAACCGGCACGGCAGGAACAAAGCATCTGCGTCCCTGCGTCCTCGCCGAAGGCGCACCAAAAAGTTTAGGAGATTCTTAAGAACCCTTTTCTCAAAGGGTTCTTAAGCCCTCGGAGAGGCCGTCGGCAGACACCCGGAAGGGCCGCCGGAGGCATCCTAATCATCACCCTTAAGCGACCCCAGATAGATAGCTACTAGCGCCATTCCAACGCCCGTTAATTCGACGGCATTTGTGGGCTTCTCGAAAAAGAGTATGTCCCAGACGTATGACAAAGTGGGCTGTAATAACAGGATGAGTCCGACTAAGGAGGTGCGGACTTGTTGGATGCCTCGGGTGATGAGGTACCAGCCTGTGGCGTGGCAGATGAGGGCTAGGGCGGTGAGTGCGAGGAGCGATTGGGTGTCGGGGATGATGAAGGATTCGGACTGGGCGACGGCGAGTGTGCCGAGCATGAGCCCGGTGAGGAGTGCGACGGCTCCGGCCATGGCGAGGGGGTCTGCTCCGGCTTTTGTGAGGGAATATTTGAGGCTGAGCAGATAGAGTGCGTAGGCGACGGCGGCGAAGAGTCCGAAACCGACACCGAGTTGGTATTCGGGGGTGAAGGTGTTCCATGAGACGCCGACCATGAGATAGAGGCCGACGAGGGCCATGGGGACGGCGATGAGGAATGGGCGCGATACTTTTTCTTTGAGGAAGGTGATGGACACGATGGCGAGGATGATGACCTGAAAATTGGCAAGCATGGTCGATAGGCCGGGGCCGACGAGGAAGATGGAGCGATGCCAGCCGACGAAATCGAGGGCAAAAAAGAACGCGGCGAGGAATGCCCATTTCCAGACGTGGGGAGTGAGTTGCTTGAGCTTGTTTTGTCGCCAGAGAATGATGCCCATGCCGATTGCGCCGCCGACGAGACGGTAGAATCCTGCGACGTCGGGCGGGACGTGGGCGAGCTTCACCATGACGGACGAGAAGCTGATGATGATGGCACCTATGATCAGCCCGGTCATGGTCGCACCACCGATAGTTTTTCGCCGAGGGTGATGCCTGTTTCGTCAACATGGGCCACGTAGGGCCATGCTTCGACGCCTTTGTCGAGGGCCTCGTAGAAGAGTTCTGCGTAGGCGGGATCGACCACGTCTGCCGGGGCGAAACAGTGGCCGTCGGGGCGTTGGATGAGGAAAAAGAGGGCCACGCGCACGCCGGTTTCGGCGAGCGTCATGAGTTCGCGTAGGTGTTTTTGACCGCGCTCGGTGACGGCATCGGGGAAACAGGCGATATCGTCTTCGACCATGGTGACGTTTTTACATTCCACCCAGAGTTCGCCTTTGTCGCCGCAAAGGTAGGCATCGAGACGGCTCTGGCCGACCTTGGCTTCTTTTTTGAAATTTTCGTAGCCCGCGAGTTCGGGGAGGGCGCCGTCTTGCCATGCCTGATAGAGCATGCGGTTGGGCGTGAGCGTGTTCACGCCGACGAGATTGCCAGCCAGCGTGAGCGCTTCGAGGGTATATTTGAGTTTACGCTTGGGGTTGGCTGCGGGCGAGAGAAGTGCCTGTGTGCCGGGGCGGAGCAAGCCGAGCATGGCGCCGGTATTGTTCGTGTGTGCCAGAATGAGCTCGCCTTTATCCGGGCCGTCGAGGGCAGTGGCTTCTACGGTGAATCGTTTGTAGCGACGGATAAATGATGCCGTGCGACAACGTTCAGGAAAGGTGATTTTGCATATAGTTTCAGACACTCATTAATTCCTCCACAGTTTAACTAGGTGATTTTTTGGCGTTTTGCTATTAAAACCAAAATTATTCCTATTGCCCACTGCATATAAATAGACTAAAACTATGCATTCAAGGTAAATCTCGTGTAAGAAGAAGGTATATGCCGAAACTCACTATCGATGCTCTTGAACCGGGAATGGTTCTTGCCGAAGACCTCACAACGTCAGAGGGTCGGATGCTTTTGCCGCGTGGCGCAGTGGTCACGGAAGCGCACATCCGCACCTGTCGCGTGTGGGGTATTGCCGAGGCTGTGATTCAGGGTGACGACGATGAAGATTCAGACCACCCCGCCACCTTGGAAGAGCTTGATCCTGAAGTGCTCGACGCATGCAAGATCATGGCGGCGCAACGTTTCGTGCTTAATCCCTCTTCTCATCCTGTGGTCAAAGAGATGGCAAAACTCTTTGTACTTCGCCAGTCTCGGGACCTTGATGCAGAACGGGCTCGCTGGATGCTCGCGGCTAACCCGCATGACGATACTGTAGACATTTTTGCTCCACCTCCCACGGAAGAAAAAAACATCAATCCGAACGAGGTCGTCAAGCAGGAGATGGAACTCGCCTCCCTGCCCAACATCTTTTTTCAAATTTCTGAAAGCCTGAAGAATCCGCGCAGTTCTGCTGCGTATGTGGCCGAAGTCATCAGCAAGGACGTGGCGCTGTCCGCCAAATTGCTCAAGATGGTCAACACGCCGTTTTACGGATTTCCGAGCAAGATCGACACCCTGTCTCGCGCCGTGACCATTGTTGGCACCAATCAGCTGACCAATCTGGCGCTGGGTGTGTCTGTGATCACCGCTTTTGACAACGTTCCCGAGGAATTTTTCACGCTCAAGGAATTCTGGCTGCACTCGGTGACCTGTGGCATTATCGCCCGCATTCTGGCTGGCAAGGTTGGCTTACCTGGCGACGAGAAATTTTTTGTGGCTGGCTTGCTGCACGATATAGGTCGGCTGGTCATGCTCAAGAATCATCCGCAAGCGTCCACGGACGTGCTTCGTCCTGCCAAGGTCGGACGCAGAGCGCTGATCAGTGTGGAGCGCACAGTCTGGGGTTGTACCCACGCCGAAATTGGTGGGCGCATGCTCAAGTCTTGGCGTTTGCCTGCGTTCCTTGAAGTGTTGGTTCATCACCATCATAATCCTATGGAAGCGTCCATGGTCAAAGAAGCGTGTGTTATCCATTTGGCTGATTTTCTTACCCATTGTCTTGGTATCGGTGCCAGCGGCGCATCGCTGGTGCCTGAACTCAACACCAATGCATGGCAAGCGCTGAAGTTGTCTGTTGGCGATCTCGCTGGTATTGCCAAACAAGCAGAACGTCAGTCCAACGACGTCATGGCTGCATTTTTCCCGGAAGGATAAAGCACTCTATTTCGCACAAGAAAGCCTCGCTCAGTTGAACTGAGCGAGGCTTTTTCTTGTGCGGTGACTTCAGTACAAATTAGCCGGTTTCCTGCTTTTTGAGCGCTTCGAGGATTTGCGCTCCCACGCCTTCGTAGGACTCACGTTCATCTTTCGGCGTAGGCTGAGTGACGGCAGGCCAAACTCCGGGTTGTGGCAATGGTCCCTTTCGGGCCTCTTTGGTCGGTTCTGTGTCGACCATGATTGGCGTTTTGCGCAAATCAAGGCTCGGCACCGTGGCGCTGAATTCGATGGGAATATTGTTGGGATCAAAAGCATAGATGGAATGGATGAATCCGTGGTCCACCACTTCGGAACACCAGAAATCTGCGGCGTGGAGCTTGTCTTTGATCTCCCAGAGATCGTCCTCGCTCTCTACGCCAAAAGAGACGTGGTCAAAGCCGAACGGCCCCTTGACCGGGAAGCCGTGATCCTTTTCCTTCAGAGGCTCGACGCCGGGCCACTCAAAAAAAGCGATCATGTCATGCTCGGAAATCTCCAGAAAGTAATGCCGAGAGCCGGGATGTCCGATTCCGGCCACCAGGCGCATGCCAAGCAGGTCGCGCCAGAACCGGATGGTTGCGTCCATGTCACCAGTCGCCATGGCGAGGTGGTTAATGCCCGTATACTTGGCCATGGGGCCTCCTGAATGTTTAGGGAAACGCTGATTAATTCGATCTTTAGAAAGTGCTGTAGAATTGTTCGCTGGGTAGGCGCGAAAAAAGTTCAAGGCCGAAGCGTACTTCCTGTACGTGAGGGTTTGAACTTTTTGAAGCAACGACGCCAGCGGGCAATTATGCAGTGCTTCCCTAATCGAAACGCTGTTCGACCTTGGTCAGCTCGAAGTCCAGATTTGATGCTCCGTCCATGACTGCCTTGGTGAGGATCAATGGGCTCATGTAGCTAGTACGCCAGTCGAAGACGATGGTCAGGCCGTTGTCTGTCTCGGTGATTTCCTTGACGATGGGCCGGATATCGAAATTTTTCATGCCTTTCTTGGTCCGCTTTTCCACGACATATTCTTTGGTTTCCATGAAGCTCTTCCACTGAGCGAGGTGCGTATCCGCATCCTTGGTCAGTGTCAGTTCAAAGACTTCCTCCACAGATTGCGGCTGCTTCTTACTCATTGTGAGCGTGTCTGCCTTGAGCGGTTTCAGGCCCAGTGGCATGGTCGGTGTGAGGCGATTAATGACCTCTTCCGGCTCGAACTCTTCGCGGAAATAGACGTTGATCCATTCCGTTGTGCTCGACACACCCACGGGGAGCGCCTTGCCAAAGGAGAGCTTCGGCATCGGGTGGAATCCAGCGGAAAAACTCAAGGGCAGCTTGGCCCGCCTGAAGGCTCGTTCAAACACGGCTTGCAGTTCCAATTGGCTCAAGTAAGCGGCGGGGCCGTTCTTTTCATACCAGATTCGGAAGTGCGATCCTCTGATGGTCAGGTCCGGCTTCTCCACGGAATAGGGCGGCTGTTCGCCTTCCTGGTCACGTTCGGTGAAGATCATTTTCGGCTGGATGTCCTTGACCTTGGCCTGCGTGGTCAGGGTGGAGACATGGCCGTCGAAGTCACAGACGCCACAGTTGCGGCAGGCGGCGTAACGGCAATCATCGGTGATGGTTTCAGTCAGGGCGCGCTCGCGTTCCTTGAGCAGGAATTTTTTGGTCAGGCCGCAGGAAAGGTGGTCCCATGGCAACGGGCCGTCCACATCGCGGGGGCCAGTGTATTCGTCCCAGGAAAGCCCGGCTTCTTCCACGGCTTCCTTGTATGGGGCGATCCTGAAATGGTCCTTCCAGCTGGAGAAAAGTGCGCCTTTTCCATACGCATTTTCAACAACATAGGCCAAGCGGCGGTCTCCGCGCGAGAACACACCCTCAAGGGATGTCATCTCCGGTTCGTGGAAGCGCATGGAAATACGCTTGTGGCGGCGGAACTGATCGCGCAGGTAACCAATGCGGCGGTAAATTTCATCATAGGAAATCTGTGGTTCCCACTGGAAAGGCGTCTGCGGCTTGGGAATGAAGGGCGACACGGCTGCCGAAATCTGGAATCTCTTGTTGTGACTTCCGCAGGCATCTCGGGCCTTGAGGCAGAGGTCGACAATGGCGTCGAGGTCTTCGTCGGTCTCGGTGGGCAGGCCGATCATGAAATAGAGTTTGACACTCGTCCAGCCGTTTTCAAAGAGCATTTTTACGTGATCGATGAGGTCCTGTTCACCAATGCCTTTGTTGATGACATCACGCATACGCTGGCTGCCAGCTTCCGGGGCAATGGTCGCGCCCGTGCGGCGGATGGACGAAATGCGCTCCATGATAGGGGCGGAAAGTGAGCCAACACGCAAGGACGGCAGTGAGATGGCGATCTGTTCGGCCGCACATTTGTCAAAGCTGCGGGTGAAGAGCGAGTCCAGAGCTGAGAAGTCGCCAGTGGACAGCGAGAGGAGGGATGTCTCTTCGTAACCGGTCTCGGCAAGACCATCGGTGAGGATGGTTTCCAAGGAATCCAGTGAACGTTCGCGGACCGGTCGGTAGATCATACCTGCCTGACAGAAACGACAACCACGGGTACAACCACGGGCGATTTCCAGTGTCAGGCGGTCATGGATTGCGCCAAAGGGAATAGTCTGGCCCGTGGGGAACGGCGTTTTGTTGAGGTCATCAACAATGGCTTTCTCAACGGTTTCGTAGCCCTCGACAAGCGGCTTCAGCGGTTTGTCTGGTCCTTGATCTTCAAAAAAGGACGGAACGTATACGCCGGGGATTTCGATGAGCCGTTTCAACTGCTCGTCGCGAGAAATTTTGTCCTGCTTGCCTTGCTCGATACAGGCGAGAATGCTTGGTAGGGATTCTTCGCCATCACCGATGACCATGGCGTCGAAGAACGGGGCCATGGGTTCGGCGTTGAAGGTCGCGCCGCCGCCCGCGATGATGAGCGGGTGCGACTCGTCGCGGTCTGCTGTGCGGAAGGGGATGTTACCCAGGTCGAGCATATAAAGGATATTGGTATAGCACAGCTCGTGAGTGAGGCTGAACGCGATGGCATCGAGGTCGCCCATGGGCGTGTCGGATTCCAGCGTGGCCAGCGGCGTGTTGTGCTCTCGCAAAATTTCGGCTGTTTCGGCGCAGGGCGTATAGATACGCTCAGCCCAGAACTGTGGGTGCGCGTTGACGGCCTGGGAAAGAATTTTCTGTCCAAGGTAGGACATGCCTATTTCGTACATGTCGGGAAAAGCGAGGCCACAACGTACGGTGACGGTGGTCGGATCCTTGATGGTCGTACCCCATTCGCTACCGAGGTAGCGGGAAGGGCGGGGCAGAATGGGCAGTAATTCTTTCATTGCAAATACCTTATGGACGAGAAAAACGGAGTCGGATTAAGTGTTCCGACTCCGCTTATATACGTGAATAATCGGGTTGGCTAGACGAGGTTCAGACCGCCGCCACCGCCGCCTACACCTTCGGTGCCTGCGCCGCCGGAGAGGTCGAGGCCGCCGCTGGACATGGAGATGTTGGTGACTGCTTCGATGTACTTGGTCTTGAGTTCTTCGGGGCAGGTCTTGTACTCGAACAGGACGTGTTCCATGGAGATTTTGCCGTGCATTTCCTGATCAAAGGGGTAACCGAAGGGCAGCAGGACCATCTGGCTTCCGCCCTGCTGGGTGGGCATAGCCTGAATGGTAGCCGGATCTTCGATTGCTTTTGCTTCTTCGTTGAACTTGCCAACGACCATGTCGCCGCTTATGAGTTTGACCAGTCTGATGTCATAATCCATGTATATGTCTCCTTAAAGATGTTTCAGGTCGGCTCTCTAAGTAGGTATCGTGCGTTCGCCTGTCAAGTCGTCGATTACTTTCGAGTTCTAAATGGCCCTCTGGATGTGAGCGCGCCCCGCAGCTTTTCCAGCGGGTCAACGCCGGGAACATGGGTGGGCGTAGAGACGTAGTAGGTAAGGACTGCGCCAACCAGGCAGAGTACACCGCAGATGGTGAAGGCGAGCGGGAAGTTGCCCATATCGCCGAGCATGCCGCCGAGGATGGGGCCGAGGATGCCGCCAAGGCCGTATGACAGGAGGACAAACGGGTAGTTTTGGCCGACGTTTTTTGCGCCGAATGTGTCGGCTGTCATGGTCGGGAATAGGGCGAAGTTGCCACCGAAGTTGAAGCCGATGAAGGTTGCACCCACATAGAGGATCAATTCGTTTTGCGCCATGGTCGGGAATGCGAGAACGCAGAGTCCTTGAGTTGCTGTCATGATGATGATGGATGCTTTGCGGCCCATGATATCACTCAACATCCCCCAGACGATTCGTCC
>JAFLJT010000316.1 GCA_022712855.1 Pseudodesulfovibrio sp.
GGAACTGCCCGTCCTTTACTTACTCACCCACGATTCCTTCTGGGTCGGCGAAGACGGTCCCTCCCAGCAGCCCATCGAGCACGTTAGCTCCTTGCGCCTGATCCCGGACCTCATCGAACTGCGCCCGGCTGATGCCATGGAAACCGCTGTCTGGCTGGACATCGCCATGACACAGGAAAAGATGCCGTCCTGCATCTTCCTTACCCGTCAGGGACTGCCCGTCCTTGATCCGGCTGAATACCCCGGCGTTGTCGATGGCCCCCGCAAGGGCGCTTACGTCCTCAAGGATTGTGATGGCACCCCCGATCTGATTCTGATCGCGTCCGGTTCCGAAGTCTCCCTGGCTCTTGATACGGCCAAGCTCTTCAAACGCAACGTCCGCGTGGTTTCCATGCCCTCGGCGAAGCTGTTTGACGATCAGCCCGTTTCGTATAAGAATGAAGTGTTGCCGCCCGCTGTCATAGCGCGCGCAGCCGCCGAAGCTGGTCGTACTGGCCTGTGGCACAAATATGTTGGTCTCGAAGGCGTCGTCCTCGGTATTGATCACTTCGGAGCTTCCGCTCCGGGCAAGATCCTCTCCGACAAGTACGGCTTCACCCCTGAAAACTTTGCATCCATGATCCGCGCGAAATACTAGGAGCCTATAATGTCTGAAGCACCACAAAAAAACCTTGCTCTTGATCTCGTCCGCGTGACCGAGGCCGCTGCACTCGCATGTGCCCGCTGGCTCGGAAAAGGTGACAAAATCGCCGCTGACCAGGCTGCAGTCGATGCCATGCGCGTCTGCTTCAATACCTTGGAAATCGAAGGTATGGTCATGATCGGCGAAGGCGCGAAAGATGACGCCCCCATGCTCTTCAATGGCGAAAAACTCGGTCTGGGCACAGGTCCCAAGGTCGAAATCGCTGTTGACCCGCTGGAAGGCACCAACCTGCTCGCCAATGGCCGTCCCAACGCCATTGCCGTTGTAGGCGTTGCTCCTGCCGGAGCCATGTTCGATCCGGGCCCGAGTTACTACATGCAGAAACTTGTTGTTCCGTCTCAGGCCAAGGATGTCGTCGACATCGAAGCGCCTACCGGACACAATCTGAAACTTATCGCTCGCGCTCTGGACAAAGACGTGGACGATCTCGTGGTTTTTGTTCTCGACAAGCCGCGTCATAAAAAACTGATCAGCGAAATCCGCGAAGCCGGAGCCCGCATTCAGTTGCACACCGACGGTGATATTACTGGTTCGCTCATGGCAATCGACCCGCGTTGCGAAGTCGACGTCATGATGGGTACTGGCGGAACGCCCGAAGGTGTTCTTTCCGCTATCGCTATCCGCATCATGGGCGGCGAGATGTTCGCCAAGCTTGATCCGCAGAAGCAGCAGGAGAAGAATGCTCTGGCCGAATACGGCATGGACATTCGTCGCGTGCTGACTGTCAGCGATCTGGTAAGGTCCGAAGACCTGTTCTTCGCGGCAACCGGCATCTCCGGAGGAACCTTCCTCAAGGGTGTTAAGTACCACGGCCACGGCGCAGAGACTTCCTCTCTGGTCATGCGTGGTAAGACTGGTACCATCCGCTACGTGGAAGCCATCCACAACTGGGATACCCTGATGAAGTTCAGCGCTGTCGATTACGACTAGACTGAATAATTCGATTATATAAAGGCCGGAACCGCTTGGTTCCGGCCTTTTTTTGTGGGCTATGAAGACAAAGAGAAGAGAGGGAAAGAGTGGAGGAAGCCGCCTTTGGCGGGATGATGAATGGTGAAACCTGCCGTTGGCCTCCTTCGCGGAGGGCGGTTCATTTTTGGTAGGCCCCAAAAAGGAACCCAAAAGTGCCTCTTTTGGTGTGTGATCGTGCTTGCGATGGGCAAGAGCCAGTACAGCGGCTCCTCTGCCCGAGAAGGATTGTCTGCGCCGCAGACGCGTCTCGGGCCACGCTACGCCGCTGCCAACTGGCTCTAACCCCCGCGATCAATTGCGGGTCTCCGTCTATGAGGATCGAGTTGGTAGTATGGTTTGGATATGAAAGGCACGGGTCACCGAGGTAGAGCTCATGACTCGGTAGAAATATTAAGAAAAAGGCACGAACTGCTGAGTTTAGATCATTCACATTTGCTTCAACGGAACGCACTAGCCCTTTTTAGCAAGGCTTAGAAGCTGACAAAGGAGTGGAGGCGGCTCTACTACCGAGATACGTACGATTTCGGACGGCCATCAATTGTTTTGATTTGCACTTCGCCCCACACTCCGACGATGAAGCCTCCGCTGCTTTGATCAGATTCTTGATCTGCTAAAACCGGGCGGCCAAGCTAGTTCTTAAAAGCCGACATTTTTTGGTACATTTTTGTGGCGGCTCAGCCAAAAAAGTACCGCCGTCCGCGCAGGACATGGAAGCATTGAAAGGCTAAGCCTTTCGACTGGCGTTGCTCCGAAGGAGCTTTCACCCGATTCTTCAAACCCGCCAAAGGCGGCACCCCTCTCTCCCTATTCCTTTCCCTCCCCAAAATCACCATCACTTTTCCCCTCATTCACATTATGCTACACTCACCAAGGAGGACCAAGCCATGTCGCAAGAAAAACGCCACAGAACCCGCATTCATGCCGGCTTCGAGGCATACGTCACCGTGGGTGATGAAGTCATCCCCGTTAAGACCAAAGACATCAGCCTCAAAGGCGCACTCCTCGAATGCACCGATGAATGCCTGCTCGATAAAAAATGTGAATTACACATCCCACTTTCACCCGGTATCCGTATCGTGATCGAAGGTGAAATAGTCCGCGCCAAGAACAATACTATCGCCATGACATTCAAGGAAATGGACGAACTCAGCTTCACTGAACTGCACCGATTGGTACAACTCAACGCGGCAAATCCTGATGATATTGACGATGAAATGTTGGAAATATTCGAGAAGCTGAAATAGGTGGAACTTACGAATCCTGAATAGATTCGCTTTTCACTTCGTCGCGACCAAAACGCCCAATAGCCAGCGTGCCACCAATAATGAGCACGGCACCCGCGATGGTCCAGCTATCTGGTATCTCACCCAAAAAGGATGCGCCCCATATGGCGGCGAACACGATCTCCAAACACGTTACCGCACTGATGCGGGCCGCGCTTTCTATGGCGTAGCCTCGGGTCATGAAATATTGCCCGGCGTTCATGAAGATGGCGACGCAGAGGAGCATGGCCCATTCGACGAGGGTGGGGAATACCCAGCCACTGGCGAAAAACGGCGACGCGAGGGTGATGATAAGCGGTGGGTAAAACATGACCACGGCGGGATGTTCAGTCTTTGCGAGGGTTCGTACGGTGACGATAGCCACGGAGATGAAACCGACCCCGACAAGGGCTACGGTGAGCGCGAGCGGGTCGAGATTTGATCCGGCACCGCCGAAGATGAAGCTGGGCCGACAGACCACGGTCACACCGACGAGGCTGGTGAACACGGCCATCATACTTTTGGTGTTGAGCCTTTCGCCAAGGACGACCCAGGCGAGAATGGCGACGACGACGGGGTGTGAGAATAAGATGGCGATGGCATCGGCAAGGGGCAGATGTACTATGGCGTAGAACTCCGCGAAGAGGGCGATGAACCCGACGATGCCGCGTGCAGCCAAAAGCATTCGTCGCGAACCGAACATGCCGACCCCGGCCCGGCGGACGATGAACCAGCAAAATCCGATACCCACCACACCGCGCACGAACAGGATTTCCATGGTCGGAATTCGTTCGCCTGCTATCTTGATAAACAGTGATCCGATAGAAAAAAGGAAAGTGCCGAGCAGCATATACCGCATGCCGGGGGTGAGGGATTTCCACATGGGGGCGAGGGTAGGCTTATGTTGTGAACGGGGCAAGAGGGAATGTGGGAAGCCCGCGCTGCTTCCGTTAGATTATATATAGTAATAGCTCTCTGATTATCACGCTCTTGCCAAATTTCGGCGAGTATGCTTTCACTATGGGGGTATGAAAACATTTATCTTCCTTCCTCCGGTGAGCAAGCCCACAGGCGGCATCACTGTTTTGCGGCAAATCGCTGACATCCTGCATCAGGCTGGGCGCGAGGTGTTCCTTGTGGCGCGCGAAAAAGGCGGCTGGCGCCCTGAAGGGCTGGCTGATTCCGCACCAGTCATCGAGTGGTCGGAGATGCAGTTGACGAACGAAGACGTGTGGCTCGTGCCGGAAGGGTGGGCCAATGCCCTCGCGCCGGGCATGGAAGCGAGAGCGACGACTCTGAGCTATGTCCAGAACTGGGCGTATCTTTTTTCCTCGCTGCCCGAGGGTGTTAACTGGCACGACCTGCCTGTGGAATTTCTGGCCGTGTCTGATCCGGTGTCATACTATATTAAGGAGACGACCTGTAAAGATGCCCCGGTGCTGCGCCCCGGCATTGATCGATCCATATTTTTCCCGTCCGATAAAAAGAAGAGCGACACCATCACGGTGGCGTACATGCCGCGCAAGAACAAGGCGCTGGCCGCACAGATCAGGGCTATTACCAATCATTGTGGTGGTCCCGACCAGATTCGCTGGCGGCCTCTCGAAGGCTTGGACACCTATGGCGTGGCCGACGCCCTGCGCTCATCACATGTCTTCCTGATGACAGGCTTTCCCGAAGGCTGCCCGTTGCCGCCCCTTGAGGCTATGGCGTGCGGCTGCCTGCCCGTTGGTTTCTCCGGCTTTGGCGGTTGGGATTACATGCGTCAGGTGCAAGCCGAACCGCGCTTTACCCCATGGTGGCCCCTGCGCGAAGTGGATTGGCCGGGCAACGGTTTCTGGTGCGCCGATGGTGACGTCATGGACGCAGCCAAGTGCATCGACGAGGCTGTGGACATGATCCGTGAAGGCGACCTCTACCTTGACGCCATCCTCGCAGCAGGGCAAGACACGGCCAACGCCTATTCCACAGACGAGCAACGAAAAAACGTTCTTGCCATGTGGGAGTCGTTCTAAGTTCTGACCATGGGAAAAAAGAAAAATAAGAATCGCCTCGAGCCTGAGTCTTTGGGGTTGCCGCTGGTGGGTGTGGAATCGCATGCGCATCTCGACCTTGATGACTTTGATGAGGACCGCGAGGCGATCATCGAACGTGCAAAGGCGTCCGGCGTTGCGCAGATCATCAATGTGTTCCTCGGCCCTGATGCCTTTGAACGCAATCATCACCTTTTCGACGACCATCCAGAAATTTCGTTTTTGCTCGGCGTGCATCCCAATAATGCGGACACGCTGACCGATGATGTGCTGAGCCGTATGCACGACCATTTTAAGGCCAACCCGCGCCTCAAAGGTGTTGGCGAGATCGGTCTCGACTATTATTGGGAACGCGTGGACCACGGCGTTCAGAAAGAGGCGTTCATCAAGCAGCTTTTACTGGCTCGCGAACTCGATTTGCCTGTTGTCATCCATTCCCGCGATGCCAATGAGGACTGTATTAAGATTCTCGTTGAGCAGGGATTTAAGGACACGCCTGTGCTGTGGCACTGCTTTGGCTCCGGCCTTGAGTTGGCCCAGCCCGTCATTGATAACGGGTGGCATATTTCCATTCCTGGTCCGGTGACATTCAGGAAGACGGATGACCTGCAAGCCGCCGTGGCTCGTATTCCTCTCGACAAGCTGCTCGTTGAAACCGACTGCCCGTACCTTGCGCCCGAACCGTGGCGTGGGAAAAGAAATCACCCGGCCCTTGCGGCATTTACTGCTAAACGCGTGGCCGAAATCAAGGGGCGCAGCGTGGAAGATATCTGGCAGATCACTGGTGACAATGCCCGGCGGTTTTTCAGCCTTTAATTCGTACCGACTTTCCATCTGGTGAACCAAACCACTTTCCTGTAGCGTTGCTACACTGCCAGAAAACAGCGAGATAATATGACACATAATGGATTTATACCTGAATTGCTCGTCCCTGCCGGGGATATGGAAAAGCTTGAAACCGCCATCCTGTATGGTGCGGATGCCGTCTATCTTGGCGGCGACAGCCTGAACCTGCGCGCCGGTGCCGGTGGTTTTTCCGTCAGCGAGCTAGTGGAGGGTATGAAAAAGGCCCGCGCCGCCAATGTGAAGGTCTACTTCACCATGAATGTCTATCCGCGCGAGAACATGCTGCCGCAGGTGCGTGGCTATATCGAAATGCTCTCCGAGTTCAAACCGGACGCTGTTATTGCCGCCGATCCCGGTGTCATCAGTATGCTGCGTCGAGAACTGCCCGATGTCCCGGTGCATGTGTCCACCCAGGCAAATACCTCCAATTCCGAATCCGTCCGCTTTTGGAGTGAATGTGGTGCCAGCCGTGTGAACGTAGCCCGTGAATTGCGTTCGCAGGAGTTGATGGAAATGCTCGCCATCACGCGTAAGCAGATGCCGAACATGGCTCTTGAGATTTTTGTGCACGGCTCCATGTGTATGGCCGTATCCGGCCGCTGTTACATGTCCGCGCTGCTCAATGATCGCCCCGGTAACCTCGGTGAGTGTTCACATCCTTGCCGGTATGAGTACAAGCCGACGTCCGTCATGTTTGAAGAACGTACACGTCCCGGTGAGAATCTCTGGGAGATCAAAGAGTACCCTGCGGTCGCTTCCGGCGATGAATTTACCTTTGAAAATGAAAATGACGAGTTCTCCTTTGAACCGCTGGGCGATGATGAAAAAGTCGCTGACCCCATGGCCGATCCGGCCCTGAGCATCGGCGCAGATACCGATGGGTATACAAAGATTTTTGCGGCGCAGGACCTCTGCCTGCTTCATTACATGGAGTGGTTTTCCCGCATGAAAGTGGCGTCGGTGAAGCTCGAAGGGCGCACTAAAAGTTCAGCCTATCTCGCTCAGGTGGTTGACGCGTACAGGACCGCGTTGAACGATATTCCCAAAGGGGATTTCAAGCCGGAAAAATATCTCTCCGAACTGGTCAATGCCGCAACCCGGCCACTGACCACGGGATTCTTCGATCCGGACCGCCGTGGTGCTATCGCCATGCCTCCCGAAAAAGGCGAGAAACGCCCGGTGCTTGCGCGTATTCTTGAGAAAGTCGACGAAGGCAAGTGGCTTATTCAGACCAAATCGCGCTGGATCACCAGTGATGATATCGAGCTGCTTATCCCCGGCCTTATCCGCCCGCGTCTCTCGACCGAAGACTATGGTTTGGAGAACGCCCAGGGCGAAGGCCTTGAGGTCTCCCACCCCGGCCAGCAAGCGCTACTCATCTGTGACCACCCGGAAATCAAGCCCCACATGTTCATCCGCCAGCCGTGGAACATGGACGATCTCGAATAAGACGTCCTGGATGATATGTCGGAGCTTTGAGGCTTCAAAGGGAGCAGCATGAGGCCTTTCGCGGCGTCACGGCTGTTCCTTGTTCCTCCCTGTTCCCGAAACAAAATTTGCCGTTGTCCGAGCTTTTATTTGCCGTCCAACTCTGCTAGGCTGGCCGCATATGAATTCGAGGTTAACTATGAATAATTTTCGGCGTCTCATCGTCATTGTTGGTATTTCTTTGTTGCTGCTGGCGTGTTCCGGCGGTTCTGACCCGGAATCGGAGGCAAAGTCTTCCTCTGGATCTTCGTCCAGCGCTTCGGCTGTCCCCGACGGATATCCGTTTATGGGTGTGGCTGAGTTGGATGCGTATCTGGCGGAAAACAGCGGCAAGCCGACCATGGTCTTGTTTTGGACCACCTGGTGTCCTTCCTGTAAGGAAGAGATGCCCGAGATGGAAAAGCTGCGCAAGAGCCATGGCGACAAGCTTAATGTCATCACCATTTCTCTGGATGAACAGAAGTCCGCTCTTGAGGCGTATTTCAGCAAGAATAAGCTCGATTTGCCCGTGTATCACGGCGATGAAGCTATAGCTCGCAAGTTTGAGATTCAGGCTATCCCGACGCTGGTGATTTTCGACAAGGACGGCACGCAGACTTTTGCCAAGGCCGGGATTTTCCCGCACTCAATGCTTGAGTCTATGGCTGACAAGCTCATTGGGCAGTAGGGCATGATTCGCAAGGCTCGTATAGAAGATGTCAAGGCGATCCACGGGTTACTCATGCACAACGAAGAGCATGACGGCCTGGTTTTGCCGAGATCAATAAGCCAATTGTATTCACACCTGCGGGACTTTTTCGTGGCTGTTGATGAGAAGGACGCAGTCATTGGTTGCTGTGCGCTCAATATCATTTGGGATAATCTGGCTGAAATTCGCTCTTTGGTGGTGCTGCCTGAGCACCGTGGCAAAAAACTGGGCCGCAAGCTCGTTGAAATGACCTTGAGTGAAGCCGTGACACTGGGCATATACAAGGTATATACCCTGACGGAGCAGACGGGATTCTTTGCCCATCTGGGATTTGTGGAAGAGGACATGGACAAGCTCAACCAGAAGGTATTTACCGACTGCATCAATTGTCCGCGTTTCCCGGACCACTGTAATGAAGTTGCCATGGTAATGGCGCTCTAACCACTGAACATACTAAGAATATTATGGCACATAAATTAACACCGTTCATCACCGCAGAGCAGATTGCAAAGCGCGTGGGCGAACTCGGCAAGGAAGTGGCAGAGAGCTACGAAGGGAAAGATTCCCTGGTTTGCATCTGTGTACTCAAAGGCGCGTTCCTCTTTTTCTCGGATATCATCCGCAAGATCGACCGGGATATCGAAGTCGATTTCGTACGCCTCGCCAGCTATGGATCGGCAACGTCCCGTGGCGATGACATCGTTTTTTCCAAAGATCTGGAAGTTTCCATTGAAGGAAAAGACGTGCTGGTCATCGAGGATATCGTTGACACTGGTCACTCCATGGACTTTTTGCTGAACGTATTGCGCATGAGGAATCCGAAGAGTTTGAAAATATGCTCACTTATTGATAAGCATGAACGGCGGGAAAAAAAAGTGACCGTCGATTTTGCCGGTTTCAAGTTGAGCGATGGCTTTATCGTTGGTTACGGCCTCGATTATGCCGAACGCTACCGCGAGTTGGACGGAATTTACGAATTATCCACTGAATAGAAAGAGTTAACTCGGTTTATCCGGAGTGAAATTTTATGATCGTCAATTGTTCTAATTGCCAGACCAAGTTCAACCTGCCCGATGAGAAAATTCCGGCAGGTGGTGCGAAGGTCAAATGCTCCAAGTGCGCTCACGTGTTCAAGGTGGAGCTGCCTCCGGCCACGCCTGAAGAGGAAGTCGAAACCCTTCTTGAGAAGGAGTCTAAGGCTCCTGATACTCAGGCGGGTGATGAATTTGATGAGACCTTTGACGAGGTCGCGTCGGATGACACTCCCGAAGAGGAAGCGCCAGCCGCAGACGAACCAGCCGCAGACAAACCTGCTGCTGACGACCTGCTCGGTGGCGACGAGGCAGAGGACGACTTGCCCGGCATGGACGACCTCTTTGACGAGGTCGATGAAACACCCGACCCAGACGAAGGGCCTACTCCCTTCGGCGAAGTTAAGAGCGGCGAAGCCACGGCAGATGACGTGGAATCCCTGTTCGGCGATGACGAGGGTGACCTTTTTGGTGACGCTGACGACAATGAGGAAGCAGACGACGACGGCGGCGTGAGCGACCTTTTCGGTGATGACGATGATGACGATGATGACGACGATGACGACGATGACGGCGACACCGGTGATCTTTTTGCTGGTGACGATGATGCCGATGAAGATGACGACGATGACGACGATGAATATGAAGATGACGACGATCTGGACTTTGAAGAATCCAAGAAGGGTGGCAAATCACTCGGTTGTCTGATCATCCTTTTGATTTTTGCATTGGCCATTGGTGCCGGTGCCTACTTCAAGGTTTGGACAATGTTTGGTCTTGATATGGGCTCCTACTTCCAGAACGTGCCGTACATTGGCAAGATGTTTATGGAAGAGACTGCTGGCGAGGAAGAGGCAGCAGCAACGGGCGAATCCCCAGCTGACCGTGTTCGCAAGATCGAGCTGAAAAACGTCAAGCAATACTATGTAGCCAATGAAAAGACGGGCAACCTGTTTGTTGTGGAAGGCAAGGCGGTCAATAAGTTCCCAGTGCCTAAGGAACAGATCAAGGTCGAGGTAGTGTTGTATGATGGCTCGCAAAAGGTACTGATATCACAGGTTTTCCTGTGCGGTAATGTGCTCTCCCAATTCCAGCTTCAAGTGCAAACGCAGAAGGAAATCGAAGACGGTTTATCGTCTGAGGTTGGCATTCTTTCCAATAATACCTTTATTAGGCCCGGTGCATCCACGCCGTTCATGGCAGTCTTCTTTGCTCCTCCGGCAGGGGTGAAGGAATTCCTGGTCAAGGTCGTTGATGTTGGCGATACCGAGTAAGGTAAATCGGTTCAAATTCCCAAG
>JAFLJT010000357.1 GCA_022712855.1 Pseudodesulfovibrio sp.
ACACTCTTAGCCCTGCTCCTGGCGGGACTTCTCCTCGCTGCGCCCTCATGGGCGCAGGAGGAAGTCACGTCGGGGACTTACCGGTACAAGGACCGGGAGTCGAGCACGGGCTATTATGAGGAATATGAGGTCAGGCCGGGCAGGAGCAGCCCGTTCCTTCAGTGGAATAAAGTCTCTGAAGAACAGATGGCTTACTCTCAGGGTGATGCTGAAAAATATCGCCCCGGAAGTAGTCGTTTCAAGGCTGATGCCCATGCCGGGTTGTTCAACTATCGGTACAAGCGCTGTGCAGATTGCCACCGGGTCGAAGCAATGACCAACCGTCATGTGACCCGTGAGAATATCGCCTGTCGTCAGTGCCATGGTGGAGAACCCATAGCGGGAGTTGATCATTACTTCTCGCCGCTCAACCCCATCCGCAGACATGCGTACGTCTGCTCAAAGTGTCATCAGGGCGCGAACGCCTCATTTGCCAGATATCTGGTGCATGAGCCGAACCCCTTTGCCAGTGCGACGATGGCGGAATTCCCCAAGCTGTATTACTCGGCCTGGGCCATGCTGTTCCTTGTTTTGGGAACGCTGGCATTCTTCCTGATGCACACAAGTCTCTGGGTGGTCCGCGACCTGTTCACCAAGATCAAGAAAAAGGGGGGTGAATGATGAGAATTAGACGATTCACCCCGATACAGAAGACCTTCCATCTGCTCCTGATTGTGACCTTCCTGACCCAGGCCGTTACCGGTATGGCGAGGGCGTTTTCCACCACGCTGTTCGGGCAGGCGCTGGGCGCTCCCTTCGGCGGATACGAGAACTGTCTGGTCGTGCACAAGGCGGTGGGTGTTGCCATGATCGTGCTGTTTGTCTGTCACGTCATCTACGCCCTGTTCCTTGTCTTTGGGACAAAGATGGATTCAAACGATTCCCTTCTACCCAAGCTGCGGGACTTCAGGGAGTTCTTCGGTCACCTACGTTGGATGCTCGGCGGACGGCTGCCGCAGTTTGAGCGCTGGGGGTATTGGGAAAAATTCGATTATTGGGCGGTCTTCTGGGGCATGGTGCTCCTGGGCCGCACGGGGCTTATACTCTTCGATCCAGTCGAATCCGCTAAGGTAATGGACGGATCGGAGTTGAACGTCGCCCTGTGGATGCACCGCTTGGAAGCAGCCCTGGCAATGGGCTACATATTCATGATCCACTTCGGGGTCGTGGTGTTGCGCAAGCACACCTTCCCTATGGATCAGGCAATGTGGGGCGGCAATGCCGACCTGGATATCGCACAACATGAGAAGCCCGATTGGATCGCGCGGCTCAGAGCGAGCGGTCGATTGGATGGCATGGTCGTCGAAAAGCCTGCCCCTCTGTTGACGGCTATATCCTACATGCTCGGCTTGAGCGGTGTTGTACTCGGTGTCTACTTGATCATAGGAGGGCTGATGAACGTCTCCCTTGTCAGTTGGTAGTCCGCGAAAACAGTCATAACCAAAGGCCCGATGCATCTGCATCAGGCCTTTTCTTGTATAGGCTAAATCTATGATCGTGTGTGAATCCATAGAGTTGTCGTAACTGTGTTGCGCAAAGTCAGGGATGTGCTTAGGGTCATCGCCTATGCATACAGAATTGGACAAACTCACGACCGCGCGATCCTTTGTGGACACGACATGCACCCGCTGCGGCCGCTGCGAAAAGGGGTGTGCCTTCTTGAAAGCGTATGGCACACCCGGTGAAATCGCCCGGAAGATTCGAGACATTCCCCACGATCAATGGCCGAATCCTTTTGAGTGCAGTTTGTGCGGGCTGTGCGGTGCGGGATGCCCCGAGTCATTGCGCCCGGACGAGATGTTTCTTGAGATGCGTCGGACCAGAGAAAAGGCGGGCGCTCTTGCATTGAAGCCGTATGCGCCCGTGCTGAATTTTGAAAAGCGTGGTGATAGCGAACGCTATTCCCTCATCAAGTTACCCGAAGGTGGCGATACGGTCCTTTTCCCGGGCTGCGCTTTGCCAGCCTCTCGACCAAAGACGGTGCGCCGACTTTTTCAGGCCCTTCAGGGAACCATGCCCGATATGGGTGTCGCGCTGGGCTGTTGTATGAAGCCATCCCATGATTTAGGTCGCACAGAATTTTTTGAAGAACGTTTTGGGCGGTTGCACGATGCACTCGTTGCAGCGGGCGTGAAGCGGGTCGTCACCACCTGTCCTAACTGCCAGAAGGTGTTCTCCTTACACGGTGGGGCAATCTCCACGACCACGGCGTACGAAATGCTTGCAGATTCTGGTTTTGCCCCATCCATAATCGATGGTGGCGAGGCCGTAATTCACGATCCTTGTCCGCAGCGTTATGACGGGGCGATACAGGACGCAGTGCGCACTTTGGCTCGTCGCAGTAATATTAAAATCGCAGAGATGGAGAATACCCGGGAGATGACTCGGTGTTGCGGTGAGGGTGGCATGGTTAAATTTGTGCGGCCTGAATTCGCGGACAGATGGACTGATCAGCGAAGGATGGAATCGCAGGAAAGCAGAATGCTCACGTCGTGTGCTGGATGCACCAGTTTCCTCGGCGGTCCGGTAGCTGTGGACCATGTTCTGGATGTACTTTTTGATTCGAAACCACGGTTCGCGCTCAAAGGGCCGTTCGCGTCCATCGTTCGGCTAAAGCTCAAGCGGTGGTTCCAAAAAACGATCTCCTAGTTTTTCTCTTCCAGCATCTCCTTGAGCTTCTGATTCTCTTCACCCATGGCTTTAACATGTCGGATGATGACTTCTCTGTTCCTCATGAGATCATTGAGTGCGTCTGAAAGGGGGCTATTCTGTTCATTCGGATGGGGCACGTGGTCTACGCGGCAGTCTGCGTCGAGCATGATTTTTTTGCCATTTTTTCGCGCCTTCATGCAGAAGCCGAGATCATCACTCACTGTTTGGGCACATGGTCCCTGATCTGATGTATAGTGTATCTCATTACAGGAAAACCAGGGGTAGGGCATGGTTTCGAGCGCTTCTCGTTTGAGAAGCATAAAACCTGCACCAACCCAGTCCACTTCGAAGAGCCCTGTTTTGTCGAGGGCCACCCTGTCTTCCATACGCGAAATGCCTTCGATTCCGCTGAACCATCCGGCCACGATGCGGCTGGCGTCGTGTTTATGGACGTATGCACCGCTGACGATATCCACGTCATGGGCCAGCAGTTGCTTGACGTGGTCCACGGTGAACCCGGTGTCTGCGTCTACGCAAAGGAAAAAATCGAAGCCTTCAAGCGCTTGCTCGACCAAATTACTTTTTTCGCCGTTGATCATGGCATTTCTGGCTCGCGGCACATTGCTGCCTTGCTGAGCTATCACTTCCACTTTGAAATCAGTGCATTTCCCCAGTTCTTTCAGACTGTTGAGGGTGATGTCTGTGATGCGCCCGTGTTTGGCGAAAGGAACGCCTACTTTGAGTCTCATGGTTTGGCCCTTTTTTTGGCTGTATTACTGCAATAAAGATGCATTTTTCTTTGTGAAAAGTTTGCCCATGGGGTGTTCAGTGTATATTATTTATATATGGGGTGGAAGGTCGTTTCCACTGACCTCTAAAGCCTATTGGGCAAGGAGGGTGCGTCTATGGCACCCGAGGAAAACAATCAGATAGGGTCTGTTGTCACACTCAACGGTACAGCGTGGGCAGTGACAGATGAAGGCGAGCGCCTTTTACAAAACGGAGATGCCATTTTCGAAGGTGAATCCGTTGTGACTGGCAAGGGTGCCAACATGGAGATCCAGTTCCTTGACGGTACCCTGCTCGGGCAGGGAGAAGAAGCACGCGTCGATCTTGATGAATACATTTTCGACGACTCGGGTGGCGGTTTGGATTTCCAGATGGTCACCGGCGTCCTGCGCGTGGTTTCGGGTAAGATCGCCGAAACCAACCCTGAAGCGTTCAATGTGTCCACCCCCCTTGCTACCATCGGTATTCGTGGTACCGAGATTATTGCCAAGATTGACGTCAACGGTCAGATCGTTGGTGTGACCGACATGTCGCCGGGGCATTATGTGATTGTGGCGACATCCGATGGCGAAGTTCGTATCGATGCGCCCGGTTTCTTCTCCGGCGTGGACAGCAACGGATTTCTTATCCAGGCCCAAGAACTTTCCCAAGAATTTGTGGACGCAGTACAGGCTGCGGTTCCCCTGACCTCCATGGGCGAGAGCCCTCGTGACCCAGATGCTCCACAGCCCGAGTTGCCGAACCCGTCAACAGACCCGGCAAATCAGGGAGGCCCGGATGGCGAGCCCGAACCGGACGGTGAGCCTGAATCAGAATCCGACCCGGACCAGCAGGGTGCGCAGGCTCCACAGCTGCAGCAAGCCCCGCCTCCGCCAACTCAGCCGGTGCAGCCTCCTGCGCCTGAACCTGTCGCGGCATTTGCCCTCGCTCCTCCTCCGACTGTTGCGGAAGCTCCTCCGCCACCTCCTCCACCTGTGCCTGAACCTGAAGGTGAGACGGAACTTCCTCCTCCGCCTGCACCTGATCCTCCGCCCCCGCCTCCGCCGGATGAAGATCCGCCGGACGATCCTGAATCTGGTGAAAATTGGACCGATGATGTCGGTTTAGCCACGGCGCATACTGGAACGTCCTATGATGATACGCTCAGTGGCCTGGATGAAGCTGACACCTTGCATGGTGGCGCTGGCGCTGATTACATTGCCGGTGGCACTGGTGATGATGAAATCTTTGGTGGATCCGGGAGTGACTCCATAGATGGTGGCGCGGACGATGACACCATTTATGGTAGTTCTGGCAGTGATTCAATTGATGGTGGTCCTGGTGCTGACTCTCTCGACGGCAGCAGCGGCAACGACGCCATTTCGGGCGGCGACGGTGCTGACTATATCCATGCCGGTGCAGGGAATGATCGGATCAGCGGTGGTGACGGTAATGACTCCATAGATGCTCACAGTGGTGATGATATCATCTATGGTGGAGAAGGCACCG
Organism: Pseudodesulfovibrio sp.; assembly: GCA_022712855.1. Lineage (GTDB taxonomy): Bacteria > Desulfobacterota > Desulfovibrionia > Desulfovibrionales > Desulfovibrionaceae > Pseudodesulfovibrio. The sequence goes on from JAFLJT010000357.1 coordinate 4,969, forward strand.
ACACGCTCTACGGCCATACAGGAGATGATACGTTCTTCTATGCCTCAACCTCTGATGGAGGTGATTATATCACCGATTTCAACATAAATGAGGACTCTATCGGTTTGTATTCATCTGATCAGGACTTTAGTCAGCTTGACTTTGAAAACGGGTATCTCTCTGCTGACAACTTCTATGTCTATTCTGGGGCCACCTACCCAGGGGATGGTGTAGGTGGCGGCGAGGATGTTGCC
>JAFLJT010000012.1 GCA_022712855.1 Pseudodesulfovibrio sp.
CCCTAAACTTTTTGTAGGCGCATACGCGCGTGCAAAGTTTACGAAGGAAGTATGTGCGAGGGCCTAAGATGATCTCGCTACAAGGATCGGGTCATGTTGTATCTTATTAAATTATAGCTACTTCTTTTCTCTATTCTAGTTTCACATCACCGCTAACGCGCGCCTTCAACGCCGCCCATCACATCCATCTAAGTTCCCTCACCTTTCCCCGCGGCGTTGCGACAAAAAGTTTAGGAGGGTGAAAGGGCAACCCTTTCCACAAATCCGCAGGACAGCGGATTTGGACGTTGCGGTCTTCCGCATCGCCCCGAAGGGGTGAGCCCCAGGACGGGGCGAATCCAAGGGTTTCCCTCTTCCCTTCCCCCAGCCGCCGGAGGCATCTTCTCATCCTCAAGGACTAACTAAAAATCGATCCCCGGGTTTGATGTTGGGGCTGGTTACTCGGCGGGTGTTGTTGTCTGCGCTGCCGAGGAGTACGACGCGTACTCTTTTGTTATCGGGTGTCATGAGGAAATATTCCTCGTATGCTTTGACTAGTGCGGTCTGCGGGACGATGACCGCGCCGCCGGGATCGGGTAGATCGATGATAAGCTCGGTGCGTAAGCCGCCACGGAACTCGAAATCGCCTTCTGTTATTTCGAGATCAACGTTGATCTTGCGTGTTTGCGGGTCGAATCCGGGCGAGACGCGAACGACTTTTGCTTGGATAGTCTGATTGATATCGTTGAGCTTGAGAGTGACGGTATCGCCTTGTTCCTTGAGAGCGCGGTATTCAGCGCTGGTCAGGGCAAAGGGGACGAGGAGAACGTCGTAGCGACCTATTTCAGCCACTTTCTCACCCTTGGTGAGCCACTCACCGGGCTCGATGTAGCGGGTGATAACCTTCCAACCGGAGGGTCCGAGCAGGGAGAACCGCTTCATACGCTCCATGAGCACGCGTTCTTCAATTTGCTTGCCGCGCAGTTGTTGTAAGGCTGCCTGATGGGCGCGCACATTGTTATCGAGGGTGGACTGGGCAGCATTCTGGTTCTTGACCAGTGCCTTGTACCGCTCCATTTCCTTCTTGTTATAGTCGAGGTCGCTCCTGAGTCGCTGTTGAACGGCACGATTCCCGGCCAGATCAAGCTCGATAAATGTGGTATCGAGTTCAGCGAAAAGCCCATGTTCACCGAGGGTATCGCCGACATCGCCAACGACCTTGTGAACCCGGCCCGACTCTTCAGACACGAGTGTCATAGCATTGCGAGCGCGGGTAAAACCTGTGAGGGCTGCACGCCGAGCGGCAGACTGCGCTATAAAAGTCTCAGTAGACTTGACCACCGGAGGCGCTGGGTTGGCCTGGGCCTCCGCTGTTTTTACAAGCGCGCTGCCGGGAACAGAGGATGTGTCATCTTTGACCTGTGCGTCCCCGCCGAGCCCGTCATTGCCACATCCGACAAGACTGACCGCAAGAACTACAATACACAACAATGCTATACGTTTCATGATGAACCACCTGTATTTATGATTTATCTTCGAAATTTTTTACGTGAGGGCCGGGTCGCAACTGGAAGCCTAGAATGCGATCTATAAGTGGATCGAGATCCAAATCATTGACGAGCACATTCACCCGTCCTGTATTAATGAGATGCGCTAAACCGTGAACGCCGGACCAGAGCGAAAAGACAACGGTATCTGCGTCGATATCACCAAAACAATTCAATTCCACACACTCTTCTACGCTCTGCCGGAAGAGATGATACGATTCCATGGAACTCACAGCCAATTTGCCTTCCAGATCAACCTCATCGCACTTGGTGCAGAACATGAGGTGGAAATATTCCGGTTCGTTCAGGGCAAATCGGATGTAGCCCCGACCACCGATACGAAGCCGTTCCAATGGGTCCGCAATGCTTCCCGCCCGCTCCTTCTGGGTCTCCACAAACTGCTTGAACCCTTCATCACGCAGCACGGACAACATTTCTCGTTTGTTCCTGAAATATCTATAGATTGCTGCCGGGCTGTACTCGATAGCGCCTGCTATACGGCGGATCGAAACGTTGTCAAACCCCTCTTTTACAAAGAGTTGTTTGGCTGCGTCCAGGATGCGCCTGCGCATCTTTTCTCTATTCCGCTCACGGCGATTTTGTGTAATCATAGTCTTTCAGTTAGCAAACGGTGTTCACGTTGTAAACACTGTTTACACTTTGTAACATTTGCCAACATATCTTCACAATTAACGCCCTGCTTGATCGTTTCTGCCATTTTCCGTCACATGTGCGGCCCAGCGCATGGCAAACACCACCACAAGATGATGGAAGGGGCGAATAATATTGAAATAGATTGGTCCTGCCCAGTTTCTATACTGAACGATCGTCGCCACGTGAAAACGGGTGAGATTATGCGGATCATCGAGAGGTTCACACACCACAGCGATCATTGCATCAAGATGACTGTCCTCGATGTTGGCAACCCAATACGTTTCACCATCGGAACCCGCCACGGTAAAGAAGGCCGCCGAGTTTCCTGGTTCAACTGGCAGTGTTTTTCCGGTCAGAGATGTTTTTCCAGGAACGGGATCCTGACCCTGTCCCAACACGGCAATCAGCCACACCCTGATTCGCCATAAAACGGCCATCCATCCGGGTTGATA
>JAFLJT010000013.1 GCA_022712855.1 Pseudodesulfovibrio sp.
GCAACAATATATTTGTGACCAACCAACGAGGGGTACTTATCCAACAACCAAGATGGGATCTCCAGACCCATCACTGCCCTGAGTGGACTACCCATCTTGATGTAGAACCCCTCAAAATGTCTCCTCTGAAGAATTGAGAGGCCCCCCTCGCAAATATTCAAATCTTGAACATTGAGGAAGGCTCTTTTAGTAAACCCCCAGACCCCCAACCCCTCTCACCCTTCCTAAACTTTTTGTATGCGCATTCGCGCGTGCAGTAGGTTGCGATAAGCCGCGTTGTTTTTACGTTTTCCTTTCGTTTGCGGTAAAGATGGAATTATGAATCCTATAAACCTCTTCAAAATACACCCACGGTTTGAGCCGAAAGAAACGGCGCACTCAGTCCCGAGAAGAAGGACGACGTACGAACCGCTTCTTTCGGCTCAAACCGTTAACCGGCACGGCAGGAACAAAGCCTCTGCGTCCCTGCATCCTTGCCCGCAGGGCAGACAAAAAGTTTAGGAGATTCTTAAGAACCCTTTCCTCAAAGGGTTCTTAAGCCCTCGGAGAGGCCGTCGGCAGACACCCCGAAGGGACCCCGCTGGCAAGCGCCGCCGGAGGCATTCCTAACACCGCCCCCCTCAACAATCTCACAAAAAAAAAGGCGAGCCACATAAGTGACTCGCCTGAAATTTTGTTTCTGCGAAACGGCGTTAGTCGTTGCCAAGGGTGATTTGGAAGGCGATGGCATAGAGATGATCGAAGAAATCGACGTATTCTACGGGGATGTGTGCTGGCACGTTGATACGTGCTGGTGCGAAGTTGATGATTCCGCGGATGTTGGCATCGACGAGATGGTTGGCGGCCCGTTGTGCGCGATCGGGTGGTGTGGTGATGATGCCGATTTCGAGACCCATTTCTGGGGCTTGTTCTTTGAGATGCGTTGGACAGACGATTTCGAGACTTTCGAATTCGCGCCCGATTTTATCGGGATCACAATCGAAGGCGGCGGCGATATGGAACCCGCGTTTTTCGAAATCATGATGTCGGAGGAGCGCTGCGCCCATGTTACCGACGCCGATGAGTGCGCATTTCCAGATGCGATCGATACCGAGCGACTGCTTGATGGAGGTGATGAGCTCTTGGACGTAATAGCCAACTCCGCGTACGCCGAATTCACCGAAGTAGGCGAGGTCTTTACGGATTTGCGATGAATTGACGGAACAGGCCCGGGCCAGCTTCTCGGATGAGATAACGTCATTACCGTCACGCAGCAGGTTTTCGAGAACCTGGATATAGACGGCAAGACGCCCGATGGTCGCTTTGGGGATATGTTCACTTTTCATTTGGCTCATAATACTCTTCGTCTCGGCTAAATCGGCTCAATCATGTGAAATATTTAACAAGGGGAGGTCTAAAAAAGGGAGGCCGAAGCCTCCCTTGGAGTAGCAATATCGTGAGTCTGATTTAGACTACGAAGAGGAGGATCAGGTTAACAACCAGAGCGTAAATTGCGAGGGACTCGATGAATGCGAGGCCAAGGATCAGAGTAGTGGAAATCTGGCCAGCAGCTTCGGGGTTACGAGCGATGCCGTCACAAGCGCCTTTAACGCCCATGCCCTGTGCGATGCCACACAGGCCAGCAGCGATGCCCATGCCCAGTGCAGTTGCGTAAGCTTTAGCGGACATCAGGCTAGCGTCGCCAGCAGCGAAAGCGGAAGTAGCAACGAGAACCATAGCCAAAGTAGTGAGAAGAATTTTTGCGAATTTCATTTTTGAATCCTCCAAGGAATCATTTAATATTGTTTTGGTGCAAGCACCATTTCCCCAAAATTGGACCGAGAGCGATTTTAATGCGCGTGCTCGATGGAACCCTGCAGGTAGAGCATTGTCAGCATAAAGAAGATGAATGCCTGAATGGTCTTAGCAAGGACAAACAAGAAGTACATCGGCAGAGAGCCAATGAGCGGAGCAAGGAAGAACATCAAGATCAGGACGATTTCCTCACCGCGGATGTTACCGAACAGACGAAGAGTCAAGCTCAGCGGACGTGCGATGTGGGAGATCGGCTCCAGGATCAGCATGAGCGGTGCCAGGAAGCTGACGGGACCCATGAAATGTTTGATGTAACCAAAGCCCCATTTTTTCATACCAACGCCTTGGTAGAACAGGAACACAATGATCGCCATGGCGGCGGGAGTGTTAATGTTCGCGGTGGGTGCATCACAACCGGGGATAAGCCCGATGTAGTTCATGGTCAGGATGAACATGAAGATGGTGCACAGGAGCGGCATGAACTGACGGCCTTCTTGGCCGAGATTAGAAACAGTGAAATCTTCCAGGCCACCAATGATGGTCTCGAAGAGATTCTGCAGTCCGCCGGGAACCAACTGCAAACGGCCACGAACGATCAGGCCGAGTGAGAAGAGGATGCCCATGGCAAGCCACATGTAGAGCACATGGTTAATGGAAGCAACGCCAAGCGCCTGCTCCACATTTGCGCCCCAATGGCCGATGCTTTTCAGCATGTCTGCATACAAAAGAGGGTGCGGTAATCCGCCTGCAAAACCCATATCCAAGCCTCCTTAAAAGTCTAAGCCTTTGTGTTCCCTAACTGAATCAGTCCGGTCACTGCCACATTAAGCGGCACGGTCCCGAGACCTGATATCAACCCCCAGTGAGGAACGCGTTCAACTCCGATCAGCCAGTACAAGGCCAATCCGCTCAGAGTCATTTTCACCATGAATATAACGAACAGTTTAAATGGTGCGCCTTTGCGGTGGTACACCAACGCCTGGGAGATGCGAGCGAGCGCCCAGATGTTGACGAGAGCGAGTGCCGCTCCAGCCGCGTAAGCAAAAGACCATCGGGAAAAGAGTGTTACCAGCACGATCACTAGAGAGGTCCCCAGCGATACATAGATCTGATTGCGGATGATGATCCGTGTATCAGTCCGTCCGAACCCACTCTTTACGAGCCATGGCTCAAGCTTCTGATTGATCATCTCCAGCACTTTTTTCTCCATCCTGTTTCAAAGAACGATGTTGCTGTTCTTCAGCCCGCCGTTGCAGCTTTCTGAAATCTTCAAAAACCATTTTGAACCCGGCGACGACCCCCAAAAGGAAGAAGATCATTAACAACCAGGGTTTGGTTCCGAAGTAATCATCCAGATAGTACCCGGCGGCCAGGCCAACGATAATAGCTGACACTATGTGCAGCCCCATCGTACTGGCGGTACCCCCGACCTGCACGATATTTACCCATCGACCATCTTTTGAAAAGAACATGTTCACACCTTGTGAAATGGTTTCCTGCCGCCAAAAAAGAGACACTAAGCCGGATGCACCAATTAGTGCAATCCTTCACAAGTGGAGGAGAAGTAGCACACGGGGTCATTTCTCGTCAATGCGTTTTTCCGCTATTTGTCCCTTTTTTCTCAAAGTTTTTATTCGGGCGCAAACCCGCGCTGCCACTTAACTATGCCGAAGATGAGAACAGCTATTATTTAGTGCACAGAGACCCAATTAACCCAACAAAAAAGGGGAGGCGCAAAGCACCTCCCCTTGGGAATTTGAACCGATTTACCTTACTCGGTATCGCCAACATCAACGACCTTGACCAGGAATTCCTTCACCCCTGCCGGAGGAGCAAAGAAGACTGCCATGAACGGCGTGGATGCACCGGGCCTAATAAAGGTATTATT
>JAFLJT010000346.1 GCA_022712855.1 Pseudodesulfovibrio sp.
GAGGACTTCCTCAGCTAAACCGTGTCCAGTTCCAAAAACTAATAAAACCGGAGAGTTAGCCAACCAATCCTGCAGTTCCGAGTAACTCATTGCAGGCTTGGCCTCCTTGCCGCGATCCAGCCGAGCTGAAGTAACCGCGAGGCGGGGACACTGCCCTGTTTGCTTCTCGATGTCAAGAAGGGCCGCCTCGATATCGTCAAAAACTTTCGTTTTGGAAAAAGCCTCGGCCCGATCGGGGTTAGCGATGGAACCTGCACCCTTTTTCCAATGATTCATAAGCTGCTCTACGAGCGCCTTCTGATCTTCCAGCGGCGTGGTGGCATAAAAGCCGCCCAAGCCATAACTCCGCGCCACCCGAGACATGTCGTGCAGGTCAAGATTGGTCACGGAAACGGCGACTTTCTCGCCAAATTTGTTCACCACCGGATAGTGGCAGAGCGCGATGTACAGATTGCGGCCCAACCTGTTGCGAGGGAGTGTGCGCAAATAGTCGATGTCTTCTACCGTCAGCGCCGCCTCGGGCAGCACGTCGGGTCGATCATTGAGCGTTGCATCCAAAGAGCGTTCTCGCCGCCACTGGGAGATTTTACCATGGTCTCCGCCTCTCATGACCTCGGGGACTTTGAGCCCTTCGTAGTTTTCGGGTCGGGTGTAATGCGGATATTCGAGCAATCCTGCGGAAAAGCTTTCCTCATCGCCAGAATCGGTGTGGCCCATGAAACCGGGCAGGAGGCGCGCTACGGACTCGATGAGACAGATTGCACCCGCCTCGCCGCCGTTGAGCACAAAATCGCCCACGGAGACCAGTTCGATGGGGTAGCGATCCAGTAGGCGCTCGTCTATGCCTTCATAGCGACCACAGATGAGGGTGACGTTTTCTTCTTTCGAAAGTTCGCGGGCGCGGGCCTGTGAGAGCGGCTTGCCGCGCGGAGAGAGCATCATGATGCGTCCCGGCGATTCGATGGACGCCAGGGCCTTGTCCATGGGCTCGACCTTGAGCAGCATACCGGGGCCGCCGCCGAATGGTCGATCATCCACGGATTTGTGGATGCCGCCAGCAAAGTGGCGCACGTCGACATGATTAAAATTGACCAGTCCCTTTTCCACGGCCTTACCCATCAGCCCCGAGGTTAACGGGGACTCAAAAAAATGTGGGAATATGGAAAGGATGTGAAAATTCATGACTACTCGGCCTGCGGCTCTTTGGCGGGCTTCGCTTTCTTTTTGTTGGTGCGACGACGTGGTTTCTTTTTCTTAGGCGTCTCGGGGTTCAGATAGAGATCGAGCAATCCTTCGGGCGGGTCGATGGTGATGACCTCGGCGTCGAGATCAATATCGATCACAAATTCGGGCACGGCGGGCAGGAGGATTTCCTTTTTGTCATCGGTGGCGATGACCCAGGTGTCCTGTCCGGGGGTTTCGAAGAAACTGTCCAGCACGCCTATGTCCGTTCCGTTTTTCAGCACAACACGGCACCCCATCATCTGATAGAGATAGTGTTTGCCTTCGTCCGGTTCGGGCAGGTCGGCTTCGCGCACGAGTACGGTTTGGCCGCGAAGGGCCTCGGCCTGATCGCGGTCATCGACACCCTTGCACGAGAACAGCACAAGGCTCTTGTGCATCCGTGTGGAGCGCAAGGTAATTTCTTTGGGTGGATTGTTTCCCTGTTGCAGGAAAATGGCGGTCACTTCGTTGAAAAGCGACGGGGAGTCCGCATAACTTTTTATGCAGAACTCCCCGCGAATTCCATGCGGTTTGACCACCCCACCCACGGATATGAATCCATCGGTACGGTGTTCAGTCATAGCTCTAGAATACTATTCGAGAATTTCCAAGACAGAGCGTTTCTTTGCCTTGGTTGAAGCTGCGCCGAGCAAGGTGCGCATAGCACGAGCGGTACGCCCCTGCTTGCCAATCACCTTGCCAAGGTCTTCCTTGGCAACCTTCAGTTCGAGAACCGAAGTCTGCTCGCCTTCAACTTCATTAACGTGCACTGCATCCGGGTTATCCACCAAGGACCTGGCAATGTACTCAATCATCTCTTTCAACATGACGTCTACCTCCGGGTAAGCGCGTCGTCTCGCGCCATGAACTTGAGCTGCCAAATGTAAACCGGACTAGAAGAAGCTACGGAGCTTACTTAGCGGCTTTCTTCAGCAGGGAACGAACGGTGTTGCTGGGCTCAGCGCCGAGGGAAATCCATTTCTCGATTTTTTCCATGTCGAGCTTGATATCGTTGGGCTCTACCATCGGATTGTAATGTCCGAGGTACTCAACAGGACGACCGTCACGACGGACAGCGCTGTCGAGAGCTACAATACGATAGAAAGGACGCTTCTTGGAACCCATACGGGTCAATCTGATTTTCATAGCCATGGTAATTATACTCCAATAGTTGATTAATACGTTTTTGCCCACTGTATGGCAATAAATAATATGTTCAAAGGCAACAGAGCCTTTTTTTCCCTATTTCTTCTTTTTCTTTTTCTTCTTATTTTTCTTGGCGGCTTTCTTTTTATTACGTGCTTTCAGGGTCTTCTTGGAGATGGACCGAGCCCCTTCTTCCTCTTCACCCATGCCGGGCATTCCCATTCCGGGAGGCATTCCGGGCATACCGTCCATTCCGCCAAGTGCGCTTAAGTCAGGCATTCCGCCGCCAGTAAGGCCTTTGAGCTTGTTCAACATGCCCTTGCCCTTCTTGCCGCCGCCGCCCATCATGGACTGCATGACCTGACTCATCTGCTTGAAATTCTTGATGAGTACGTTGACGTCTTTCACCGTCACGCCAGAGCCTTTTGCGATACGCTCTTTACGACTGGCGTTAATCAGCTTGGGCTGACGACGTTCTGCCATGGTCATGGAGGAGATGATGGCGTCGGTGCGTTTCATCTCGTCCTCGGGCAGGACGTCCGGGCCCATTTCCTTCATCATTTTTCCCATGCCGGGAATCATTTTGAGGAGGCCTTCCATGGAGCCGAGCTTCTTGATCTTGCGCATGTGACTGCGGAAATCTTCGAAGTCGAACTCCGCCTTGGCCATCTTTTCGGCCATGGCTTTGGCTTCATCTTCATCTATTTCGCCCTGCGCCTTCTCGATGAGCGTCATCATGTCGCCCATGCCGAGAATGCGGGATGCGATACGATCAGGATGGAAAAGTTCCAGCTCTGAAAGCTTTTCACCGACACCGACAAACTTCACTGAAATGCCAGTCACGGTCTTGATGGACAGGGCCGCGCCGCCGCGAGCATCACCATCCATCTTGGTCAGGATAACGCCAGTGAGGCCGAGCTTCTCATTGAAGGAATCGGCAACGGTGACTGCGTCCTGACCTGTCATGGCATCTGCCACGAACAAAATTTCTTGCGGAGCGCACGTCTCCTTGATGTTTTTCAACTCATCCATGAGTTCTTCATCAACGTGCAAGCGGCCCGCGGTGTCAAAGATGATCAGATCGCAACCGAGCTTTTCGGCTTCTTTCAGCGCATCCTGACAGATGTCGACCGGGTTCATGTCCGTCGTGGACGCATACACCGGGACATCAAGCTGCTTCGCCAGCACCGTCAGCTGCTCAATAGCGGCCGGACGATACACGTCAGCGGGGACGAGGTACGGCTTCCTGTCGTGGTTCTTGCGCAAAAAGAGCGACAATTTACCCGACGACGTCGTTTTACCGGAACCCTGAAGACCGACCATCATCAGCTTGAGCGGTTTGGCCGCAAGGTCTAAGTCCTGCTGTTGACCACCGAGAAGCTCAATGAGTTCTTCGTTGACGATCTTGACGATCTGCTGTCCGGGATCGAGGCCTTTCATGACCTCTTCGCCCAGGGCGCGTTCCTTTACCTGATCGACAAAACCTTTAACGACCTTGAAGTTGACGTCTGCTTCGAGCAGGGCCAAGCGGACCTCACGAAGTCCGTCCTTGATATTATTTTCATCAAGTTGCTTCTGGCCCTTAAATTTCTGAAAGGCATTGCCAAGTCTATCTTGAAGGCTTTCGAACAAGTGTCCTATCTCCCTAAATTCATTCGTTGTCCACGCGCAGATTTCCCGTCCAACGCGGGCAAAGAGGAGGTTTGTTAAGCCAGATTGGGGATATAGTCAAGGGCGACAACGATTATCGCCCCTGTAAAAAGTAGCGTCAGGGCTCGATTGTTACCTTGGCACCATGAACGAAAAGCGCCCGTAACTTATCCCAAAAATCGCCGCCCAGAACAAACAGACTAGCAAAGAACAGCGTATCTCCGATGAGGGGCGGAAAAATACCTTCGAAATTTAATACGGAAACAGCATGCCCGAGCTACGGCCATCTCAAGGCATAGAGTAGAGGAAGGGTAAACATCCTTCCAGCCGAATTATCGGGATACCAAGGGCAAATCGTCCACACATGGGCAGGAGAATACACGGCCACCCGTATCCTTGTCACCAAAACATTGACTTAAGCCATACATGCGAGGATATTGTGAGTAGGGGTTTTCTTATGCGGTTTAAACATGTCCTGTTCGCCATGGTGGCGATGATCACCATTTTGATGGTTCCGGCTCTCTCACAAGCCGAGTACCTGACCATTCGCATGCCCACGTCCTCGGACGGACTCCACGAATACTACTATGAACTCCTTGCCGCGGCCCTTGAACAGGACGGGCACATTGCGGCCGTCGAAAAAGTTGCTGACATGCCGCACTTGCGCCAAATGAGCATGCTGGAAACCGGTGAAGTCGACGTATTGTGGCTTGTTCAATCCGAGGCGCGTGACAAGCAGTACATTCCCGTTCCGGTCAAATTGACCAACGGAATGGCTGGCCAACGGATTTTGCTCATTCCACCCGGAA
>JAFLJT010000332.1 GCA_022712855.1 Pseudodesulfovibrio sp.
CACAAAATCATCATCGATAACACCGATGCGGTATGCGAACAATTCCTTGCCACCAGCAATTTCTGGCAGGCTCTCGTGGTAGAAGACATGGGTATCGGTCTTGGTGAGCGGGGTTGGGCTATAACTGAGGTAGGTGTCTCGGTCCTTATTGTAGAACAATCCAACATGGGCATCGACTTTACCTTCCTTGACCATGGAGAGCGTGTCGTTCCAGGCGGCGGGAATGAAGTTGACGTCAACACCAGTCTTCTCTGACCAGAGCTTCCAATAATCGATTATCATACCAGCTGGCTTTCCAGTTTCATCCTGGAATTCGAAAGGCGCAAGATCTGCGCAATAGACAACGGAAATGGAATTGTCAGCAGCATACGCCAAAGGAGCCAGACATAGCAGGCTGAGCAAAAGCACCAAGACAGAGTTCAGACAAGAATATTTCAGGGTTTTCATTGTAGGTCGGTTCACTATCCAAGCTCCCTTGCTTTTCTGGCAAATAATACACATGTCCAAAAAAAGACTATGCAGCATTGATTCATACCTTATACGCAGCTTGAATATCAAGGTGTTTGTAAATGAACTAACTATCTTAGGTTGTGGTCATCCGCCGGTTTAAGGTACAGCTAATCTGCACCTGCACTTAGTGACTGTTAAGGAGTCAGCCAATGGGATTTGAACTATTTAGCGTAGAAGAGCGTATCCTTGAAAAAGGAGAGAAGCTTGTAGAGCAGAATCTCATCGCTGATGAAGGCGTGGCCAATCAGGTCGAAGAACTCGCAAAAGCCTATCGCAAGCTCTTGAAAACCACTAAGAAACTCGTGAAAATCAGCGACAGGAGCGAGGAAAAGCTCAATCGGATGACCAAGGAGCTGGCGCAGAACAACGCATTACTTGAAGAACAGAAGCAGGAACTCCTCGAAGCCGCCCAGCTTAAGGAAGAGGTCGAGCATATCACCCGCCACGACCTCAAGAATCCACTCACCAATATAATTTTCACCCCCCAAATGCTGGCCATGGATGATAATCTGACGGATGAGCAAAGAGAACTTCTGGAACAGGTCGAAGAATCCGGCTTGGCTATGCTCAACATGATCAATTTATCCCTCGATCTCTTCAAGATGGAGCGTGGCAGCTATTCCTTGCAAGCAGTCGAAGTGGACATGGCAGCCATCACCCGCCGGATATTCCGCGACCATGGCGTAACAGCCGGATCCATGAATGTTCCATTGCGACTTGTCGTCAATGGGGGCGACGCCAACGCGGACACTACGTTCATGGCGAACGGGGAAGAACTGCTTCTATATTCTATGCTGGCAAACCTTGTGAAAAACTCACTTGAAGCGACTCCAGAAGGGCAGCCCATCACAGTGAGCCTGACCCACGACAAAGGGGTGAATATCGCCATACATAACACGGGGGCCATCCCGGAAGAAATCAGGGATAGTTTCTTTGAGAAATTTTCGACTGTGGGGAAAAAAATGGGGTCAGGTCTTGGTACTTACTCAGCCAAACTCATAGCAGAAACCCACGGTGGCTCGATTGCTCTTGAGACGGGGGAAAAGGAAGGAACTACGGTTATCGTCTCTTTACTGTGATTCGATTTCCTGGGAGAAATCTTTAAGCAATATCTCGATCTTGTTCAACAAGGTATTGGGAGAAAAGGGTTTGACAATATAGTTGTTAGCTCCGAATCCCATAGCCTCAAGAACATTTTCCTTGGTGGCGCGGGCTGTGAGCATAAGCTTAATCATATCAACGTTTTGTTCATTTCCTTCAATCCACTCGAGGACTTCTACACCGGTCATGACTGGCATATCCCAGTCGAGGATAATCAAATTGACCTTCTCTTTCTGCAGAACTTGAGTGGCTAGCTTCCCATTTTCAGCATGGTGAAGATTGGTATACCCTTCACGGCGAAGAATGCCGGTGATCATTTGCCGGATGGAGACCTGGTCGTCTACAATGAGAATGAAAATATCTTTCATAAAAAATGCTCGGTTGGGACATTGTCCGTGTAGTTTTTTTGTCACAGAAACAGTTTTATACTTTTCTGGCATTGTCAATTGTTGCACAGAATTATAACTTTTCGTTAGTATAGAATTAGGAACTCGAAATTTTAACAAACATTGGAGTTGGTCATGAGCTTGATAGAATGGACTGGCGCCCTGAGCGTGGGTTTCAAAGAGATTGACAATGATCACCAAAGACTCGTGGAAATTATCAACGATTTGAGTGATGCAATTGAGCAAAAGCGCGATCATGACCATCTCAAGGAAACACTTGGAGAGTTGATCGAGTACACGGCCTGGCATTTCCGGCATGAAGAACGGCTAATGCAGGTGAATGGGTATGATGACATGACGTCACACCAGGAAAAGCACACAGATCTAGCAGGACAAGCTGTCGAAATTCAAGGAAAGTTCGAAGCAGGCGACGACTCCGCCCTGGAAGTCCTCATGCCGTTTCTCAAGGACTGGCTGACAGAACACATTCAGGAAACAGACAAGAAACTAGGACAATTCTTGGCCGAACAGAGTTAGACAGCTGCTTCACCCGTGGCCAATCTGGAACACGTCTCCGAACATGCGAGAGAAGAATTAGGTTAAGTAGGATATTATAACTAATTTGATGGATGATTTAATAGGTATGTGTCCCCTAATTCTCGGGTGTGAACTATTGCGGTGGTGGGCAGAGATTGTGGTTTTTGAAAAGAATTAAACCTCCTTTAAGAAAATTTCACCAGTCCACTTATAGCCTTCTTCCTTAAAATCTTTAAAATGCTTTGGGTCAGTGATATTATTTTCAATAAGCCACCTGACAAATCGACCTTTAATGTGCTTTCCTTGGTGACCTGCTGGCATCTTTTTCCCTGCTTTTTTTAGAACAAATTCAACCTCAATTCCATTATCATATTTCACGGCTTTCTTGTGTGCTTGCGGTAATAAATCAATAACGAATGTATCTTTTAATTGCTCTGAATTGGAATTCACCCATAACTTGGCAGCCTTTAATTTATCAATCTTCAAACGATAATTAGGAATCAAATCAGCAGGGCTGACAAGACCAAATACCCCTGATACAATTAACATTTTTTTATCAAAGTCAGATTTATTTTTCAAAGTTTGATAATCAATAGCGTCATAAACAACACCTGTATACCGTTCAATTGCTGGCATTGTTTTTGAACTTAAGACTTCCTTATTTACAGTAATTGCTTTCTCGAGTGCCTTTTCCTTAAGCCCATATAACTTTTTAGGATCAGCTTCTTTAATCGCTTCAATTAAGTCAGCAACAATACCTGATACAGATTGTAAAGGTTTATTATTTCCTCCAACAGCTTTACCCTCAGATGGTGGAATTAAGATAATAATTTTCATAAAAAACCTTAAGAGTTTAATTCATTTAAAGAACTTTGGCATGTATCTATAAGAAAATAAACTCATCAGTCAAACTGACCTGCCCCCCCCGAAAACTGACCCACATCGAATGCTAGGTGTGTGGGCCATGAAAGAAGCAGAGTTTTCCGCTCCTCCGAAAACGGACATCAAACACAAATCAGGACACAAAACCTGGGAGATTTGTGCAATCTCAGGCTCCTGAGGAAGATTGTAATGATGTAACTTGCTTAAATTATTAATTCAAACCCTTGACCTCTCACGCCAGAAACGGCCCCCCCTTCTTCCCCTTACATTCTTCGAAAGCCTGCTGTTGGCCTCCCCTAAAAAATTATTCCAATGTTATAAACACTGACTTTCTTGGCTGGGCCTTGAGGGCTTTGCTGACATATCCGTGGCCCTCTGTGTCCTCGACGAGGAGGACGTCGCCGGGGTTGATGACCCGTGTTTCTCCGCTGCCTACTGTGATTTCTACCCCGGCGTCGAGCATGATGATATATTGGCGTTTCGGCGCGTTGTGCCAGTTGTAGTCATAGTCTGCCGGTGTTTCGCGGAAGATAACCCCGGTGGCTTTTTGTGTTTTTGAGAGCCGGCCTATTGATCCGCCATCCTCCAATTCAATTTCGACATCCTCAAAATGGGTGTTTCCTTTGTCATCGGAAAAAATCTTAACAATATTCACAGCTTCTCCTATGAGTTTGCACAGAGTTACGTTCTCTTCTTGCCAACCTCACCCGTATCATACAACCACGACATTCTCACATTTTATAAAAGCAACAAAAGATTGTTGCACCACAAGTATGCACCAATAAAGCCGAAAAACAGCGTCAGTTACCGCAACTTGCCAACTGACTCACTGAGGGAAGCACCTGAGAGCCGTCGCCTCAACCAATGCCACATTATTGAACTGCACAAACAGAGTATTCATGAGCACCATCTGAAACACATATTATCTTCGCAAAATGCACTTCGCCTCTTTACGCTCTTCTTGCGACTGTGTATTATTCATACTTTATTCAGACAGTATGCAAGATTGGTTTTTGGTAAATTCCCAGGGTTGGCTGGAACGAAGGGCTTTCCTACGATAACGGACGTTCCTTCAGTTTGAAATTTCTTACTCTCTTAAGGAGAAAACATGTTGAAAAAATCCTTAGCCTTGTGCGTCATGCTGCTGGTGCTCGCTTTTTCCGCAAGCGCTTTTGCAGGTGAACTGTCCGCTCTGGACACTAGGTACACTGACAAAGACGGCGATCTCGTTGCGGATTTCGCCACTGACAACTGCAAGGACCCCAGCACGCTGGTATTCACGTACACTCCGGTTGAAGATCCCGCTGTCTACAAAGATGCTTTTGCTGACTTTCAGGCCTACCTGAGCAAAGCAACTGGCAAACGCGTCATCTACTACACCGTCCAGTCCAATGCTGCAGAAGTTGAAGCCATGCGCTCCGGCAAGCTGCACATCGCTGGTTTCTCTACTGGCCCCACCGGCTTTGCCGTCAATCTGGCTGGTTTCGTTCCCATCGCAGTTAAAGGTTATCCCGAAGGTTTCCAGGGTTACAACCTGATCGTCGTTGTTAAAAAAGACAGCCCGATCAAGGCAATGAAAGACCTCAAAGGCAAGAAAGTGGCGCACACTTCCGCTTCTTCCAACTCCGGCAACCTCGCCCCCCGCGCTCTGTTCCCCGCTCTGGGCATCACTCCTGACACAGACTACACCGTCGCTTACTCCGGCAAGCACGACCAGTCCATCCTCGGCGTTGTTCATGGCGATTACGATGCAGCTCCCGTCGCTTCCGACGTGTACGACCGCATGGTCGCCGCTGGTCGCGTAGACAAAGATGCACTGCGCATCATTTGGCGTAGCCCCAAATTCCCCACTTCTTCCTTCGGTCTCTCCAGCCAGCTCTGTCCCGAACTGGCCCAGAAGATCATCGGCGCTTTCAGGACCTACCGCTTCCCCGCAAGCATGCAGAAGTCCTTCAAGGGTGCTGACCGTTTCTACCCCATCACCTACATGGCTGACTGGAAGGTTATCCGCGAGATCGCTGAAGCCACCAACACCAGCTACAATAAGGCTGGCCTGAAGGCCATGGCAGCGAAAGAAGCAGCCAAGAAAGCCAAAAAAGCCAAGAAGAAGTAATAAAAGGTTATAGGCCACAATACAGTGAGCAATCAAAACACTAATGGAAATGGGGGGGCAACCCCCCGTTCCCTTATCGTTAAAGACGTCTTCAAAGAATACGTTCCAGGAACCCCGGTTCTCAAGGGGATCTCCTTTGAAGTCACCGGACGCAGCACCGTTGCCATTATCGGACCTTCCGGCACTGGAAAAAGTACCCTTCTGCGCTGCATCAACAGACTGATCGAACCGACCGGCGGCGCAATCCACGTGGCTGGTCAGGATATCACACAACTTTCCGGTAAAGACCTGCGTCACGCACGTCACTACATTGGCATGGTTTTCCAGGAGTTCAATCTGGTCGAGCGGTTGTCCGTTATCGAGAACGTCCTGTGTGGACGCCTCGGCTTCACTCCGGTGTGGCGGGCATGGCTGCGCAAGTATCCCCAGACTGACATCGATCGCGCTTTCGAGCTGATCGAAAAGGTCGGCCTTGGCGAGTTTATCACCGCTCGTGCCGACAGCCTTTCCGGCGGCCAGCGTCAGCGTGTTGGTATTGCCCGCGCCGTGATGCAGAATCCCGACATTCTCATGGCGGATGAGCCGACATCGTCCCTTGATCCCAAGACTTCCGTGGAGATCATGGAACTCTTGAATGAGTTTTCCGCAGTGCATGACATCCCGCTGCTCATCAATATCCATGACGTGAAACTTGCCCAGCGATTTGCAGACCGCATCATCGGCATGAGCGATGGACGCATTGTCTTTGATGGCACGCCTGACGAATTGCAGGACAGCCATCTCAAAGAGATTTATGGCGGAGAGGATTGGATGCTATGACCACCACCGTCGCCCAGAGAAAACGCCCTTTCAAACCGAACTGGTTAGCTCGGATGGGATGGCTTCTTGTTCTTGTCTACGCCATCTACGCAATCTCAGCCCTTGATATTACGTGGCCACGATTTGTGGACGGGCTCGGCAATGGCGCGAAGTTCGTCGGCGAATTGTTCCCACCCAATTTCGAGCGGTGGAAACTGCTGGTGGAAAATCTGCTGGAAACAGTGGAGATCGCGGTGATCGCTTCGGCCTTTGGTATCCTTCTGTCTCTGCCCATCGGGTTGCTCGCAGCACGAAACCTCATGCCACCGTGGGCCTCATGGCCAGCACGCGCGATCATCTGTGTCTGTCGTTCGTTCCACCCGGTCATCTTCGCAATCCTGTTCGTCAAAGCAGTCGGATTCGGCCCAATGGCTGGTATCCTGACCCTGATATTCGCGTCCATCGGCTTCATCGGCAAACTGTTTGCCGAAGCCATCGAAGAGATTTCGCTCAAGCCAGTGGAGGCCTGCAAAGCTGCGGGCGCACCATTCCTGAGTGTACTTATCTACGCCGTCATGCCGCAGGTGCTGAACCGTTTCATCGGTTTTGCCACCTACCAGTTTGATGCAAATATTCGTAACTCCACCATGGTGGGCATTGTTGGCGCTGGTGGTATCGGCGGCACCCTCTTTGCTTCCTTCCAGCGTTACGACTACGACTTCCTGTGTGCCATTCTGCTGTCAATCATTGGTCTGATCATGATCAGTGAGTTCCTCGCCGTGCGAATCAAGGCGGTGTTCAATGACTAAAAAGTATGAATGGGAACGGTTCACGCCCGCACAACGTCTCGCACGCTTCACCATCTACCTTGCCGTCGTCATCGCACTGGTTATGTCCATTCGTACGGTGGAAGTCATCCCGGAGTTTCTCTATGACGCTCCCGAACAGATGGTTGATCTGTTCACCCGCATGTGGCCCATTGATACGGGCCATTATGCCGAGGGTGTTCACGCCGCGCTCATCGAAACACTCAACATAGCTTCTCTTGGAACGGTACTCGCCCTGGTCATGGCTTTCCCTGTGGGACTCATGGCAGCGAGCAACATCACCAAGATTCCGGCGCTCAACTGGTTTGCCAAGCTGATTCTGGTCTCCTCGCGTTCGGTCAACTCGCTCGTCTGGGCGATCCTGTTCGTCGCGATCTTCGGCCCTGGCGCACTTGCCGGAACCGTGGCTATCGGATTCCGCTCCATCGGCTTCTGCGGCAAACTGCTCGCCGAGGCCCTTGAGGAATGTGACCCCGGTCCCATCGAAGCATTGAAGGCGGCGGGCGCACCGTGGCCCTCCATCATCATCAAGGGCTATTGGCCGCAGGTTGCTCCGGCATTCTGGGGCATCACCCTGTTCCGCTGGGACATCAACGTCCGCGAATCATCCGTCATCGGACTGGTCGGTGCAGGTGGTATCGGTGTTGCGCTTGATACGTCGCTGAATCTGTTCAACTGGGATCAGGTTGCCCTCATCCTGTTGTGCATCTTCACCATTGTCATCGTCGCCGAGATCTTTGTTACCAAGGTCCGCGAGCACATCATCTAAGCTCACTCGAAGACACAATAAAAAGGCGCCGCTCCAAATGGAACGGCGCCTTTCTTGTATTCTTAACTCAGAAAATAGAGCTTAATCGAGCAGGTCATACGGAAATTCTTCGCCAGTCTTGAGCAGATAATCCACATCCGCAGTAGCCTCCGGGTCAAGAGGCCAACCGCAAACGATACACCCTGCTGCTCTGGCCGCAGCCATGCCGACAGAAGAATCTTCCACAGCAATGCATTCAGTCGGTTCAAAGCCCGCTTTGCTGGCGGCCAACAGATATGGGTCCGGCGCAGGTTTACCGTGCTCACAATCCTTGCCCGTCACCAAGAAGGAAAACATTTCGGTCAGCCCGAGAATTTCCACATTGGCCCGAACAACGGCGTCTTCACCGTTGGAGACACACGCCTGAAAGACACCCTTTTCAGCCAACGCACGCACGATAACCAAAGCACGTTCAAGCCCTTTGTCATCGGTCAGCCGTTCAATGTACCAATCCTCACACTCTTTACGAAACAACGCTTCCGAGCCAGCGCTGCCGAGCAGCGGTTTCAGAATCTGCCACTTCTCCTGCATGGTTTTGGCGATGAGTGCCTCATTACCCTCATCCGTCAATACATACCCATGCCCCGCGCACCAGTCGCGGATAACCTCATAATGCAGGTCCTCGGTATCAATAAGGGTTCCATCCATATCCCAAAAAACAGCGTGTGCTTTAGCGGTCATATATTTTCTCATTGCTCTTTGTAAGTTTTACCCAACTGCTGGCGCGATAACACAGCATGTCGCCACAAAGGAATTTCCCATTCCCATATTGCCACGGACATGGTTCTTATCGGAAAACCATATAACAGTGAAGCAAAGGAATGAGGAGTGCGAATGCGGTAGGCCCGTTGGTTGTCAGGAAACTGCATTGACCGAAATTTGAAATTCCCACCATGTTTTACCTGTGCAAATCTCAATTATCTCGTATGATGCATCGACAGTTACACGTTCATTGAGAATCACAACTCAAACTGAGTTCATCATAATTTCAAAAAGTGACGGAGGATACATGGAATCAAAACACGAAGAGAGACTGGAAGCCAAAGGCAAGAAGTGGCTGGCGAAGTTCCTTGAGCTGATCGAAGGACGCAAGCATACAAAGAAAAAAGCGTATACGATCATTGCCAAGGCAGAGACTCGGGATCGGGGCGGAAGACGACCCTCTTCGGCGGTTGTTGAGCGGACCATAAAAAGCCTGATGAAAATGAACAAAGAGGCTGAAAAGAGCAAAGAATAGAACACGTACTCTCCATGATGTTACGCGAAAAAAGGCCTGCCCCATGTATGGGGCAGGCCTTTTTGATGTATATTTCTGCTCTTTAGAGCTCTTCTACTTCCAAATTCTCCCGGTATTTCCGGTAGTCATTGACACTGACGAAGTAATCAGGATCTTTCAACACGTTGACCACGCAGATTTTCTCCGCCTTCTTAATGAGGCGCACGCAGTCTTTGCTCAGGTGCAGCAGGTGGATGGATTTCCCTTCCCTCTGATACATCTCGGCGAGCTTGTTGATCACCTCAATGGCTGACTGGTCCATGATACGGGACTCTTCAAAGTCAACAATGACTTCATTCGGATCGTCCTTCACATCGAACTTGCTCAGGAAGAGCGAAGTGGATGCGAAGAAAAGCGGGCCGTAAATCTGGTAGTGCTTGATGCCATGCTCATCCACAAATTTCCGTGCGCGAATTCGCAAAGCGTTCTGCCATGCAAAGATCAACGTGGAGATGATGACGCCGCAGATAACCGCGATGGCGAGGTCGTATTTCACAGTGAGGAAGGTCACCAGCGCGATGACAGCAACGTCCCATTTGGGGATCTTGTTCACGATGTTGAAGGTACTCCACGCGAAGGTCTTGATGACCACGATGAACATGACACCAACCAAAGCGGCGATGGGAATCATTTCAATATACGTAGAGGTGAACAGGATAAAGAACAGCAGTGCCGCAGCGGCAACGATGCCGGACAAGCGGCCTCGGCCACCTGAAGTGATGTTGATAATGGACTGGCCGATCATGGCACAGCCACCCATGCCGCCGAAGAGGCCGTTGGTGAAGTTGGCAATACCCTGCGCAACGCACTCGCGGTTGCCGTGTCCGTGGGTATCGGTCAGTTCATCGATCAGCGTCAGCGTCATCAAGGATTCAATGAGTCCGATGGCTGCGAGAATAAGAGCATATGGAGTGACAAAAACCAGCGTTGCCCAAGTAAAGGGAACCTGAGGAATAGCAAAGATCGGCAGGCCACCCTGAATGCCAGTACCGCCGTTTGTCTGAATGAACGACAGGACTGTGGATGTGTCGATGCCGCCGAAGATGACGAGCAACGAAACAGCGATAATCGCAATGAGCGCACCCGGCGATTTAGCGTGAATTTTGGGAACAATATACAGGATGCCCATGGTCAAAGCGACGAGGCCAGCCATGATCCACAGAGGTTCACCCTGAATCCATGCGCCGTCGGCCTGAAACATTTCCAACTGCGACAGGAAGATGACTATGGCGAGGCCGTTAACAAAGCCCATCATGACGGAGCGAGGCACCATTCTGATGAATTTACCCAGCTTGAAAATACCTGCAAGGCCCTGAAATATTCCGACAAGGAGGAGCGTGAAAAAGAGGTACTGTACCCCGGCATGTGCCCCGGGGGCGCCGAGTGCATTACCATCCATAACAAGGTTGACCATGACCACGGCCAGGGCGACTGTAGCGCCGGATATCATACCCGGACGACCACCCAAAACGGCGGTGATGATGCACATCATAAAGGCACCATACAGACCGACCATGGGGGAAACGCCCGCTACAAAGGAAAATGCAACGGCTTCGGGAACAAGGGCGAGGGCAACGGTGAGGCCAGAAAAAATGTCGCCCTGGATACTGCCGGCAGACTTAGAGACTAGAGAGTGGTTAGCTTCCACAAAAGATCCTTTCAATTGAGAGTTTGCTCCATGTTTTTCTAATAAAAACAGGAAGCCACAACACAAGGCAGCGTTGCCGCGTCCGTGTGCTGAAACAAAAATTTAGCCCTGTAAAAAAGGGAATCGATAGCTGAAATGGAGGCTCTTACTTATGAAGGGATCATCGGAATGGCGTGCATAAATAGAAGGCGAACTTTCAAGCAAAGTGCTTCATGTACGCATTTTGCAGAACAGTCAACCTTTAATTAGCAAGGGAAATGAGGCAGGAGTAGCGAATATCGCTGGTGGCCCCGCTCAACTACCCCAGCTTCGAACCATTGGGCACGTCCTGATCGGGCACAGCCAGAACCACACCATCGTCTCGGTAAAAGCCCGTGACAAGGCACTCAGATTTTTTCGGACCGATCTGTTTTGGAGGGAAGTTAACCACCGCGATGATCTGTTTTCCAAGGAGGGCTTGGTGATCATACCTATCCGTAATCTGGGCGCTTGATTTGAGCAGACCAATTTCGTGACCGAAGTCTATCCACAGTAAATACGCAGGTACCTTCGCTTCGGGAAAATCGTCCACCTTTTTGATGGTGCCCACGCGTAATTCGACCTTTTCAAAATCATTCCATTCAATGGTTTCCATGCCTTCCCTCCACTTTAGAATACGTGAGCGTATCACGATGTTCACGCACGGAAAAGGGGGAACCCGAAAGTTCCCCCTTATAATTTATGGAGATGCGTTGTTGTTATCGCGCTTGAGCAAAGGCCGAGCACCTCTTAATGAGCGCAGCCAATGCCACGCCGCCCATTATCATAAAGAGTACAAGGTGCACCCATTCGACGGTCAGCACGAATATCGGGTCGAGAGTCACGTCCGGCAAACCGCGATAC
The DNA here is from genome assembly GCA_022712855.1 of Pseudodesulfovibrio sp. GTDB lineage: Bacteria > Desulfobacterota > Desulfovibrionia > Desulfovibrionales > Desulfovibrionaceae > Pseudodesulfovibrio. The sequence continues at coordinate 11,769 of JAFLJT010000332.1, forward strand.
ACACGCAGACCGCCGCTGATGACAAGCCCGGCAACGATGCCGACGCGGGCCATACCGAGCGGGGTCAGCGTCAACTTGTCGCGCCATTCCAGGAACCAGTTCGCAACAACCACGCCGATGACGAACAGCAGCAGAGCCGCAAAAATGTAATGCAGCTTATGTACAATGAAGAAATCGCCCGTCCAGGCCATGCCCGGTACTTCGGTGAGATAGTACCGCTTGGCCAGGGGCATCTGCATCATACCTGTAAAAGCGAGCGCTGCCATAGCGAAGATGTACACCCGAGAAATCCAGGCGGAGTAAGGTCTAGCTTTCATGGCTGTCCTCCTTTCCACTCTGGGATTTGTCATCGGTTTTGAAAAGCTTGGCACCGAGGCCGAGGAATCCGGCAGCAATTCCGGCAATAGGTGCAACCAGTGCGGCGGCGGCGAGGTTACCCTCGTCGGCCATGGCATCGCCCACACGCTTGAAGTGCGGCTTTCCTTTGCCCTTGTCCACTGCCTTGTTCAGCAGTTCAAACGGTACGGGTGAAACATATATTGTATTGGTTCCGCCGTTTTCTTCGAGACCGTAGATGAACCCGTTCATCTCACGCGCCAACGACTTGGCCTGCGCCACGATTTCATAACGCGGCCCGATGGTCTGCACATCTTCGGGACAGATGGAAATGCAGGCAGGCAGCTCGCCCTTGTCGAGGCGCTGGTAACAACGGTCACATTTATACATAACACCGTTGCCCGCCAAGCGCGGCATGAGGTTCAGGTACAACCCAACACCGGACTGGCGTTGGGGAATGTGCCAGGGGCAGACAGTGCGGCACTTGCCGCCGCCCATACAAAAAGTGTCGTAAAAGCGAGTAATGCCATTCTTCTGCTTGGAGGCAGCACCAAAAGGACAGGTGTTGGCGCACGGCGGATTCTGGCAGTGCATACAGCGGCGCGGGATGAAAATTTCATGATCCTCACCTCTATACGTCACCTCGGCTGTCTGGAGCATGAGCCAATTGTACGGCGTCAGGCGATCTTCAACATCACGCTTCTCAGACCAGTCTTCGGGTTTGGCTCGCCGGGACGGGAGCATTTCGGGGAACGGCTTTTTCGGCTCCGGATATTTTACCGCATTGGATTCACGGCAAGCGCTCACACACTCGCCACATCCAATACATTTGGACAAGTCATGCAAAGTCGCCAACTCACCATCCGACGGCGCTGGCACCCTCTCCTGCGCGGCAATAGCAGCGCTGGGGATAAGCATTCCAGCGCCTCCCATGGAAAACGCTTTCAGAAACCCACGCCGACTGACGGTGGTTTCCGGTTTCCTTTTTTTCATAACGAAATCCTCTTTCCGGTCGAATAAAGCACAGTGTATTGGTTCTGTTTGCCCTGTCTAAATATACCCTATGGGGGTATGCGGCCTTTTGTCAACTAAGACCTAAGAACATATTCAACGATACGTCCAGCAGTTGCATCATACCACGGACTTGAACCTCTTTCATCCCGCAAAAAAACGACAGAATGTTACTATGCTCACAAAGGCAAAAGTTGGCATATTTGACAAATCGCCAGTATTTGTTATGCTTAAAGGCGTTGAAACACTAAGCCTGCCCCCCATTATATTTCTGTCGCATCGATCAGGCTACGCCCGAATTTCATTCGGCATAACCGACAACCACGATTTATT
>JAFLJT010000257.1 GCA_022712855.1 Pseudodesulfovibrio sp.
CTTTTGTAGGAGGAAGTTATGGCTACTATATTACTCAATCACGGTGATTCCATAGTCCTGCCCGGCGCGGATGCGTCCCAGGCTTATACGGCAACGCCCGACGCTCTGATCAAGTTTGATTTCGGCGAAGACTTCGATATGGCCGATGCGATCTTTTCCAGCAATGGAGACGATCTGGTTATTACTGTTGAAGGTGGCGGCGCCATCATCATCGAAGATTATTATTTGTTTACCGAAAATGATGATTTTCCCACTTTTGAACTTGCTGGCGGCGAAACTGTCCCTGGCAACGCATACCTTTTCGCTTTTGATGAGCTGAACGAGAATTTGGAAACAGAGCTCGAGACCGCAGCTGGTTCCCAGGGTTCCGGTAGCGGTGCTGGCGCATATCTTGATGATTCCGGTGACCTGTATCGCAGCCTGGACACCGTTCGCGGGCAGACTGATCCCGACTATACGACACCCGCTCAGGATAGATCCTCTGCAGGTGAAGGTGATAGCGATACTGGCCCGAGAAACGACAACGATCCGATCTTTCACGAGCCTCTCGATTACACCATGCCCGAAGATGGCGGCTCCATTCTCATTCATGACACGGATATCATTGCCAAGGTCACTGATGCTGACCCCGGCTCCTTTATTTCTGTCACCAACGTCTCTGTTGACGGCGGCACACTGACAACTCTCGGCGCAGGCGTCTGGGAATTCACTCCGGATGAAGATTTCAACGGCGATGTCATCGTCAACTTCACCGTGCAAGATCAGGGCGGCCGCACTGGCGCCGGTTCTGCCACCATCGATGTGACACCTGTTAATGATGCTCCTGATGCAGGAGCTGATGACAACGCATTGACCGAAGATTTCAGTGTTTCCGGTAGCGTCGCCGACAACGACAGCGACGTGGATAACGCCGATGAAGAACTGAATTATGCACTCGTCGACGCCGCCCCCGAGGGCCTGACATTTACCGATGACGGTTCCTACACCTTTGATGCCTCCTCCTACGATTCTCTGGCCGAAGGTGTGACTCAGACTCTCGACATCGAATACACCGTATATGATGGCGTCCCTGGTGCTGAAGGCACCTTGTCTGACACGGAGACCCTGTCAATCACCATTACCGGAACCAACGACGGCCCGGTTGCTAATGTAGATACACGCACCACAGCGCAGGATGTCGACATCGCCGACGGTCAAGTGACCGCCACAGACGTTGATCTGCCTGCCGATGCAGACCTGACATTCGCAATCAACAACAACTTTGATGCCGCACCTGCCGCTCTGGTCTTCGACGCTGACGGTTCTTACACCTTCGATGCCAGCGGCTTCGATTCTCTGGGTGTTGATGAAACAGCGACCTTCAAGGTCGGCTACACCGCCACCGATGATCAGGGTGCGCAAGCTGAATCCTTCATCGAAATCACTGTTACCGGTACTGACGACGCTCCGGTCGTTACTGGCAGCGCATCTGGTTCCACCCAAGAACTGGAAGCAGATCTGGCTCAGGACGTTGATCTTACCGTTACTGGCACGCTGACCGCAGTGGATGCCGATGCAGACGAGTCCGGTTTCCAGGCCAGCACCGACAACGGTGCGTATGGCGACTTCTCCATCAACAGCGATGGCGAGTGGGAATACTCCGCAGCCAACGATCAGGCTGCTATCCAGGAACTGGGTACTGGCGACTCTCTGACTGAAACATTTACCGTCCTCACCAATGGTGGCGACGAGCAGACCATTACTGTCACTATCGATGGCACCAACGACGCTCCGAAGATCACTGGGCATGCCATGTTCGCAGAGAACTACGAGCAGGGTGCAACAGGGTGGAGTGACACCAGTGTCACCGAATCCGACGGCGTCTTGAGTGATTTCCTCGGCCGATTCGGCAAGGGCGATTCCGTCACCAAGACCTTTGAGGTCGCAGACGGTACCGATGAAGTGACCATCGAATTCGACATGTACGAAATCGATTCCTGGGATCAATTCGGCGAAGACCATCGCTGGGGCAATGACGACTTCGTCTTCACCGTCAATGGTGAAGATGTGGCCATTCCTCTGGAAGTTGGTCGTGACGACAATACTGACGCAGACGATGTTGACCGCTCCGGCACTACCGAAGGCGGTATCAGCTGGGAATTCAACCTCGTTACCGACGGCATGAACAACCTCGGCGGCGGTGGCAGCGACCTCGATCAGGTCTACAATGTCAAGATCACCATCACCGATCCGGGTGACACCGTCACTCTGGGACTCAGCTCTACGCTCAACGAGGGCATTAATAATGAGTCTTTCGGTATCGATAACCTGACCATCAACTCCGTTGGCGCAGACGGCATGCCGGTATCCGCTATCCTCGAAAACATCGTTGACGACACCCCAGTGGCGCAGCTCATGTCTGAGGATGTCGAAGATCACGGCGTTATCTACGAAATTCAAAGCGTCACCGCAGCTGACGGCTCTGATGCCACCGACATGTTCTTCATGGACGGCGATCAGGTTGTTGCTAAGGGCGACTCCGGTTTCGATTTCGAAACCAACGATACATATACTATTACAGTGGCCCCCACCGACACTCCTGAACAGGATGCTCGTCAGGGCGACGACTACACATTCACCGTCCGCGTGGGCGATGTGAATGAAGCTCCCGTTCTGGACTTCAACGGCGCTGACGTCAGCACCAACTTCGTCTTCAACGGCAGCTTCGAAGATATCGACCTCGCATCCGGCGACTGGGCGGACCACAATCCCGCTGGCTGGACCGAAGTTGACGGCGGACGCTGGGAAGTCATGCACGGCGAACGTTTTGGCAACATCGGCGCAACCGATGGCGAAAACATCCTCGACATGAGCACCACGGGCGCCCCCCGTGTCATCTCTCAGGATATTGATGCCCCCTCAGGCGAATATGTCATCCAGCTGGATGCATTCGATCGCGGCGAAATCCAAAATGTCGGCGATAGCGGCGTCATCACCATCACATGGGATGTCGACGGCGCTGACCCGGTTGATTATTCCTTCAACCCCGGTTCCGATGATTGGGACACTGGTAGTTTCGCGATTGAAGTTCCCGAAGGCGCCTCCGGCGGCACCCTGACCATCGCGTCCTACGGTCCTAATGCAGCATACGCCAATGTCATCGACAACATCCGCATGTTCTCGGTCGGCGAAGCCGCAGATGACACTGTCACCATCTTCGAGAATGCCGAGGAAGGCGCATACGTTGCAACGGCACTCGGTGCTGATGTTGACGGTGATGATCTGACCTTCAGCATCTCCGGCGACGATGCCGGTCTGTTCGAAATTGATCCCGCCTCTGGTGAGATCTCCGTGGCTGAAGGCACTTCCTTCGACTACGAAAGCGGCCAGACCACCTTTGATCTCGACGTCACAGTCAGTGACGGCAATCTGACCGACACTGAAACGCTGACCATCAACGTCGGGAACGTCAATGAGACACCCATGGCAGTTAATGACGACTTCACTGCATTTGAAGACACCCCGCTGACCATCGATCCCGCAGTAATGATGGGCAACGACGGCGACACCGACGCTGGCGACTCCGCCACCCTGTACTCCGTGCAGGATGCAAGCGGCGGCTCCGTTGAATTCGTAGACGGCGAAGTGATTTTTACTCCGGCCGAAAACCATCATGGTCCGGCCTCCTTTACCTACACCATCGAAGACGCTGGCGGTATCCGCGATACAGCCACGGTCAACCTGACTGTGACTAACGACATGACTGACCTCGTCAGCTCCTCCACTGTGGACCAAGTCAATGAGACGACCACCTCGGAAGATGTTGTCACCGACGAAGATACAACGACAACCGTTGAGACTGTGCGCGACGAAGTGACTGGTGACAGTACTACGACAACCACGGTAACCACGGACACTGAAACAACGACCACCGCGACCACCGTCACGGATACCACGCCCATCACTACGAATGTATATGAAGATGGCAGCGTGGAAGAAGTCGTCGGTGAAACCACCACGACCACTGATTCCACGGATACCGTGAACACGGCGCAAGACATCGACACCGACGTTACCACCGATCTGAATGACGCTCCCGAAGCGCAAGATAAGTCCTACACATTTGACGAAGACACCTCCTTTACTGTTACCTCGGCCATGTTACTGGAAGGTACCAGCGACGCAGAGGGCGACACCGTGAGTGTCGTATCTGTGGACGGCAGTGACCTTCCCGGCGAATTGACCGACAACGGTGACGGAACGTGGACCTTCGCTCCTGAAGCTGACTGGACTGGCGAACTTAACCTGACCTACACCGTCACTGACGGGTACGTAGAAACCGAGGCCGCCATCGACCTGACCGTGACTGACGACATGACTGACCTCGTCAGCTCCTCCACCGTAGACAATGTCGTTGAGACGACGACCTCGGAAGATGTCGTCACGGACGAAGACACAACGACAACAGTTGAGACTGTGCGCGACGAAGACACTGGTGACAGCACCACGACAACCACGGTAACCACGGACACCGAAACAACGACCACCGCGACAACCGTCACGGATACCACGCCCATCACTACGAATGTATATGAAGATGGCAGCGTGGAAGAAGTCGCAGGTGAAACCACCACGACCACTGATTCCACGGATACCGTGAACACGGCGCAAGACGTTGACATCGAGGTCACAACTGATCTCAACGATGCTCCCGTAGCACAAGATCAGTCCTACACATTCGACGAAGACACCTCCTTTACCGTTACTTCGGCCATGTTACTGGAAGGTTCCAGCGACGCAGAGGGCGACACCGTGAGTGTCGTATCTGTGGACGGCAGCGACCTGCCCGGTGATTTGACCGACAACGGTGACGGAACGTGGACCTTCGCTCCTGAGGCGGACTGGAATGGCGAACTCAACCTGTCCTACACCGTCACTGACGGGTACGTAGAAACCGAGGCTGCCATCGACCTGACCGTGACTGACGACATGACTGACCTCGTCAGTTCCTCCACCGTAGACAATGTCGTTGAGACGACCACCTCGGAAGATGTTGTTACCGACGAAGACACAGCGACAACCGTTGAGACTGTGCGCGACGAAGACACTGGTGATAGCACCACGACAACCACGGTAACCACGGACACTGAAACAACGACCACCGCGACCACCGTCACGGATACCACGCCTATCACTACGAATGTATATGAAGATGGCAGCGTGGAAGAAGTCGTCGGTGAAACCACTACGACCACTGATTCCACGGATACCGTGAACACTGCGCAAACCGTTGATATCGACGTTACCACCGATCTGAATGACGCCCCCGAAGCGCAAGATAAGTCCTACACATTCGACGAAGACACTTCCTTTACCGTTACTTCGGCCATGTTACTGGAAGGTTCCAGCGACGCAGAGGGCGACACTGTGAGTGTCGTATCTGTAGACGGCAGCGACCTGCCCGGCGATTTGACTGATAACGGTGACGGAACATGGACCTTTGCTCCTGAAGCGGACTGGAATGGCGAACTCGATCTGACCTACACCGTCACTGACGGGTACGTAGAAACCGAGGCTGGCATCAACCTGACCGTGGAAGATATGAACGAAGCTCCGGTGTCCACTGACTTCACTTACACTGATGATGACTCATCCATCCAATTCATTGAAGACGTCAACGTCTCGGATGTCGATGGCAGCGTGGCTGAAATAACCATTACGGATCTGCCTGACGGCGGTACCCTGATGTTCAACGGCACCGCAGTCGTTGACGGCGGCACCTACGATGTAGGCGGCCCCTTCACCTTCGAGCAAGACACAGATTCTCGCCCGGCAACATTGCTGCTCGGAACCAAGGAAGTGGGCGAAGAGACATTAGACAACTGGGGCAACGCCACAGATGATGCCTCCATTCGCACCCTTGATCTGGATAACGGAACGACCATCACCGTATCTTCGGATACAGGTAACCTGACCCAGTACACTGAGAATACACCCAGCCACATGGGCATCGGTATCGGTGACCATGACGGTAGCGGCATTAATCAGGGCGAGACCATCACCGTCGATTTCGGTGACAACCTCGTCTCCACGGCTCTGGTAGGTTTCGACGGACTGGGCGGACACTTCGACGTCGGCAGCAGCCAGGGTGCACAGGCAATTTGGATTGCCAAGCTCGACGGCGTTGAAGTCGCTCGCGGCGAAGTTATCAATGACAATACCGATGGCTCCCTCTTCGAAGGTATCACCATCACCTCGGAAGGTCTCTTCGACTCCATCGAATTCACCACTGATTCCGACGCCGGTTCCAACTGGGAACTGCGTTACGTGGAAGCTGAATTCGGCGTAGACACCTCGTTCGATTACATCCCCATCGACAACGATGGCCTGGCTGGCAACGAGTCGACCGTCTCCATCGTGGTAACCCCCGACAGCCTGACTAACTCAGCGCCGACTCTGGACCTGGCCGATGGCACCGAAGTCACCGTCCTGTCTGAGAACGCTGGTTACACCAACATGTTGGGTATCTACTTCATCGAGAATGGCATCCCGACTTCCCCGGAAATCATTCTGACTGATAGTAATGACGCAACCCTGCTGGAGAATGTCCTTAAGACATTTGAAGGCGACGCGGATGTCAACTTCTTCCTCATCTCCGATGCAGGCGGCAAGGGCATCAGCTACAACGGCGAAAACCTCGAATTCGTTATGGATAACGGCAACTGGGCACTTGGTATCGGCGAAAACGCCCCCATCGACATCCAGTTCGACAATCCTGCATTCAACCCCGATGGTGAGGATGCAACCTTCGAGATCGTGACCAGTGGTGACGATATCCTCGTCAAGGTCGATGACCAGATTAGCGACAACGATGACGATGATTTCAACGATCTCATCGCCAACGTCAGCTCCGTGGAAGACGGCACCTCCGACTACGCCACTAACTTCACCGAAGGCGACGCTCCCGTTGCCATCGCCGGAGATGTGGAAATCGGCGACGCTGACTCCGCACGGATGTCCAGCGCGACCATCGTGCTCACCAATGCCATGGCAGGGGATGTCCTCAATGCGGACAGCCTGCCCGATGGCATGAGCGCCACAGTCGACGCGGCCACCGATGGCGAGATCACGGTCACCCTGACTGGCGATCTGTCCATGGCTGATTATCAGGAAGCGATCCAGAGCATCACCTTCGAAAACACCTCCGAGACACCGACTGTCGCGGACCGTGAAATCGAAATAACTGTCTACGATGACCGTGGAGCCGCCAGCAATACAGCGACCACCACCATCTCGGTTGTGGATGTTGTTCCCGCAGACGACACTTCTGGTGGCGATACCGATACTGGCGGAGATGACACAGTCATCGACGACGATCAGGATGACGACGACGATCAGGATGACGACGACAATATCCCCCCGGTTGGTGAGCAAGATGTCGAAGTTGAAGGCAACGATGGCATGACCATGCCAGAAGGTGCTGGTGACGTACTCGACTGGAATGACAATCTCTACGCAGGTGACAACGGTAAGGATAACATTGACGGAGGATCTGGTTCAGACACCCTTTACGGTGGCAACGGTAAGGACACTCTCTACGGCAGAGATGGAGAGGACGATCTTTACGGCGGTCACGGCAAGGATGACCTCTACGGCGGTAGCCAGAACGATGAGCTCCATGGCGGAGGAGGCAACGACCTGCTTGTAGGCGGTTCCGATAACGACCTGCTTTACGGCGGATCGGGTAACGATACACTCGATGGGTCCATCAACAATGACACCATGTTTGGTGGCAGCGGTGATGATACGCTCATGGGCGGAGCCGAAAGCCAAACACTTATTGGTGGCTCTGGCGATGACCTCCTCGTTGGCGGCGGTGGTGATGACCTCTTCTCCGTAGGCGTTGGCGACACGGTTGACGCAGCCGGTGACGGGGGATGGGACCATGACACCATCTTCATCGACGAATCTGTACTCGCTAACAGTGAAGGCGGCGAAATCATCATCAACAACTTCAATGCAGGACGAGATGTTCTGGAAATAGATGATGATCTCAACCTTGCCATTAGTGATATCAAGATCTCGGTGGAAGATGGAAATACGGAATTGCGCTTCTCCAACACGACAGGAGAAGGGGACGATGTCGTCGTGAAGCTGATGGGAGTCGCCAGAGAAAGCTTTGACGAAAACAATTCAAATCACCTCGATCTGAACTCAGAGACTGACACTCTCATTCAGAACATGATCGACACCGCTGGGGACGAGTACTAAGGCCGAATAAAATACAGCCCGGCTCCTTACGGAGCCGGGCTTTTATAATGTCTAGACTCTTGCTATAATCGCGAAAGGCATATACATAATTGATCAATACGTATCCAAACCTTAATCAATACCAAAGCTCCATGAAACGACTCGTACTTATACCATTGTTTTTCCTACTAATGACCGCGACATCCGCCTTTGCCGATGTCAGCGGCATTACCACTTTGCAGGAAAGTGTTGCCGCTGCGGTGAAGCATCATCCGCAGATTAAATCATTGCTGTACAACCGCGAAGCCATGTCCAGTAACCTGACCGCAGCGCTGGGACGTTTCTTCCCCTCTCTTGACCTCACTTCCGATGCTGGATTCCAGCAGTATAACACGAGTACGGCTCGACTCGGTAACACCGAAGATCGGACGCGAACTGCCACAGATACGACGCTGCTCCTGACGCAGAATGTCTTTGATGGCATGGACCGATATAATGAGTATCAAGGGTCCAAGGCGCGCCTGACCTCCGCAGAACATCGACTCGTCGACAATGTTGAGACTGTGGCACTGGATGCTATCCGGGCGCATATCGATATAGTCCGGGAACGCAAATTGCTCACTTTGGCGGAAGAAAATATCATTTCCCATCAGGAAGTGCTTGAATCCATTGCCGAACGTGTGGCTGGCGGTGCCGGAAGCCTTGCTGATGAAATGCAGGCCAGAGGCCGCGTTGCCAGAGCTGAGACCACGCAAATTAAATACAGTGGTGCCCTGCGTACGGCTGAAGCAGAATATTATCGCCTGACTGGCATGGCCCCCGGTCTTCTTGATGAACCTGAATACATGATGGCAGAGCTGCCGTCTGGCTTGGAAGAAGTTCTGCTTAAGGCCATGGAGAACAACCCCAAGATCAAGATTTATCAGGCCGAAGTCGAGGTGACTGAAAAAGACAGAAACGTCACCGACTCGGAACTCTATCCCAATATTGATATTGAGGTCAGCACCAGAAATACCAACCAGCTTGATGGCTCTGATACCTACCTGCAAGACAACCGGGCTATGCTCGCGTTGTCCTGGAATCTTTTCAATGGTGGTACCGATTACCAGCGCATTCAGACAGCCAATGCCCGTATCCGGGAAGCGCAGGAAGATCTGCGCGATATTACCGACGACATGACCCGTCAGGTGGTCACTGCCTGGTCCGAGTACGACACCGCCGTCAAGTCCATCGAAAAGCACATGGAAGCGCTTTCCTACAGCATGGAATCCCGCGACATGTACCTGATGCAATTCAACGTGGGCCAGCGTTCATTGCTCGATGTCCTTGATTCCATCAATGAAGTGTTCAGCAACAGCGTGCTGCTCGAAACCGCACAGTCCAATCGCAACTTTTCTTTGTACAAGTTGCTCACCCTTGAAGGCATACTCGTCAACTCTCTTGCGGTTGCGGAAAAGTCTTACGAGACACTGCCGAACTAAATGATAGAATTGAACGATATAAAAGGGGCGCAGCTTAATGCTGCGCCCCTTTTTTTGTGCTGTATTGTTGCTGAAGATTGCTCAGCGCTCGATAACTTGGATAGACCGCCATGGCCCTTTGCGGAAGCGATGCATGAAGGCGATTGCCAGGACAGAGACGTAGACCAGCAGACAAATCCAGGGTCCGTGAATACCCATCATGCCGAAATGGTTGAGCAGGGAGATAGGCAGGACCATGCAGAAAAGCGATGTTCCGCCGAGGAAAAACATGATGAAACGGGTATCGCCCGCACCTTTCAAACCACCCAGATAGATGATCGCCACCGCGTCGATGAGCGTGAAGGCTGCCGCGTAACGCAGCAACACCACACCCATGTCCACCACGGTGCTAAAATCAGCACCAGCCTCTCCGCGTGTGCGAAAGAGTTCCATGAATGGCCCGGGAATCACCACAAACAGGATGGCCATGAATCCCATGTAGACCAAGGCGATATGCAGGACACTTTTGGTGGCATATGCTGCCTTGTCCGGGTTTCCGCTGCCCATGGCCTGACCAACCATGATGCTGGCCGAGATACTCATGCCGATCATGGGCAAGAACGCCAGAGTGTAGATGGAAATAACCGCATTGGTCGATGCCAGTTCTACCGGGCCGAGACGCCCCACCATAAACACGAAAAACGAGATGGCGAACATATCGAGAAAGAATTGCACACCGCCCGGCAAACCAAAGCGCATGAACCGGGAGAAGAGGGCTGGCACGATACGAAAGGCCGAACGCACGCGATATTTCGCTTCATTTTCCGGAGTGAAAATCATGAGAGAATAGCAGATGGCCGGAAGAATATACCCACATACGGTCGCAATACCCGCACCGACAATGCCGAGTTCAGGGAATGGCCCAATGCCATTGATGAGACAATAGTCCAGCGGGATATTAATGCCTGCAGCAGCCATGTTCACGACCATAACAGGCTTGGTCAGTCCTCGGCCTGAAAAGAAACAGGACAGGCAGATGCCCACCAGAAATGGGCCACCGCCCAGTGTCAGTATCCGAAAATACACGACCTCAAGCTCCCGGACTGCCGGAGGGTGTCCTCCCAGATCAAAGAGCGGCTCGGCCACGAACCAGAGGGATGCCAGAATCAATCCGGCAGGGACGCAAAACCAGAGTCCTTGCCATAAGGCCGACCCCACGCGGTCATGTTGAACAGCTCCTGTATATTGGGAAACAAAGACGCCGATGTATTCCACCACGCCGAAAAAGAACGACATGAAAAGGAACGCGGCAATGGACGCCGGGAGGGAAGCACCAAGTGCGTCAATTGAATAATTGCCGAGGAATATCCTGTCCGTGAAGGTCATCACGGTAGATGAAAGCATGCTGATGACCAGCGGCAGTCCTATAATGAGCGACTGCCTGTAACCATTTTCAGCGTTCCAACGTTTTATAAACATGCGCACGGATAGCCTACATGAAGGCGCTCCACAACATCTTCGTGCCAACAATAAACAAGAGTATGGCGAAGATTCGCTTTAACTTGTCCACTGGTAGGGAGTGCGCCAGTTTTGCCCCAAAAGGAGCAGTGAGCATGCTCGTGGCAATGATGCCAAAAAATGCAGGCAGATACACATACCCAAGATGCGGGCCAGGAATACCTTCAACTCCAAGGCCGTTGTAAATGAAACCAGCCGTCCCCGAGAGAGCGATGGGCAATCCTACCGCCGCAGCCGTGGCAATGGCGGTGTGCATGGTCTGATTACACCACGAAAGGAAGGGCACGGTCAGCGTACCACCGCCGATGCCGACCAGTGCGGAGAAAATCCCGATACCGTTACCCACACCGAAGGTGCCAACCTGCCCCGGCAGATCGCGAGCATTTTTCGCCTTGAGCCCCATGAGCATCTGCGTTCCCACATAATAGAGGAAGAAGCCGAAAAGCGCCTTGAGGAACATGGTGGAAAGCAGGGCGGCCAGCCAAGCGCCAAGATACGTCCCGGTAATGATGCCGGGCGTCAGCCGCCAAAAGGCCGTGTAGTTGATGGCCCCACGTTTGTGGTGCGCATACATGGATGACATGGACGTAAAGATGATGGTCGCCAGCGACGTGCCGAGCGCCACATGCTGGATGTGCACATCAGGGAATCCTTGGAGCTCAAACGCAATGTTGAGCATGGGCACAATCACCAGCCCGCCGCCGATGCCGAGCAATCCGGCCAGCACTCCGGCTATCGCCCCAAGGACGAGATAAAGAATATATGTTGTTATCATGGGTGGCGATTATCCTTCGTACAGAACTCGGTCCGTGATGGCCGCAATGTTCGCCGATCCGGTCAGGACCATGGCCTGAAGCAACTGCGCCTTGATGGTAGCGAAATATTTCTCCACGCCTTCCTGCAAACCGCCAACCGCTGCCACAGATATCGGGCGGCCGATCATCACTGCATCCGCGCCCAGAGCGAGCATCTTCAGCACGTCAGCGCCATCGCGCACACCGCCGTCCACCAGCACGTCGATCTGCCCCTTCACAGCTTCAGCGACTGCGGGCAGCACTTCAGCGGTTCCGGGTGTGTGATCAAGCACACGCCCGCCATGGTTGGAAACGACGATGGCATCGACGCCGACCTGTGCGGCCAAGTGCGCATCATCGGCTGTCATGATTCCTTTCAGGATGAACTTCGCGCCCCATCCATGGACCATTTCAACAATTTCCTTCAATTCATCCGCAGTCTTGGGCGATACAGGGCGGCCCATCTGGCGCAGTGTAATTAATCCAGCCGCATCCACGTCCATACCAAAAGTAGTACATCCAGTGGCGCGAGCTTTCTCAAATTTTTCGGCCATCTCGTCGCCTTCCCACGGCTTGATGAACGGAATACCGTATCCGTCGTTCTTCGCGATGGCCGCATTTCCCGCTTCATGAACGAACGCCGGAACGCCATCGCCCACACAGCCGATGACTCCCGATGCCTTGCTGCCACTGATCACAGCATCAATGTACTCTTCTTCGCTCACACCGCCGCCCATATTGAAGGAAATCCCACCAATAGGCGCGGCCAGCACTGGCATATCGAGATCATATCCCAGCACGGAGCAGGAGGTGTCCGGCTCAACCGCGTCGTGCAACAAGCGCATATTCACGCGAATGTCAGCCAGAGCGGTCACATTGTTTTTGAACGACGCCGCCGTATTCAGTCCGCCCATGCCCGGCACTTCGCCCGCGCACGCTTTACCGTCACAGACCTTACAAACACGGCAAAAACCTTTCATCAACTCACGCGCTTTATCTTTGATCTCTTTCATCTCTATTACTTCCTTATGTTCTAAATCTTATTCGAAAAAACAATTGCTTCAAGCTCATCAAGGTGTGCCCGCATAGCGCGTTCCGCCTGCATGACATGCCCATTCTTCACGGCCTCAACAATGGCCCGATGCGCTGCCAAAGACGCCTTCTGGCGTTCCGCAGACTGCAATTCATCGCTCCGGCTGGCCGTCAAATCTTCATGCAAAACACTGATCATGGCCTGCAAAACTGCGTTCCCGGATGCCTTGGCCAGCAAGCCATGCAATCGCTGATCATGCACCGACCCATATTCGCCAGACCGAACAGCGCGTTCCTGTTCCGCCAGAACAGTCTCCAACTGCGCAACGTCACCAATCGATGCATGACGCGCAGCCAATGCCGCAATCTCTGGCTCAATAAGCTTACGGACTTCAAAAACATCCCGAATATCAGGCTTTTCGCCCGCAAAAAAATCAGTAAACCCCGCCCGATCATTGCCTTCCACAACTTCACGAACAAACGTCCCAGCGCCCTGACGACTCTCAAGAATCTCCTGCTGCGCCAAAACCTTAATCGCCTCACGAACAGTATTACGCGAAACAGACAGCATCTCAGCCAACGACCGTTCCGGCGGCAACTTATCACCAGGCGTCAAAGTGCCTTCCTCGATCATAGACCGAATCTGCAAAACTATATCTTCATACACCGACTTACGATGCACCGGTTTCATATCCATACGTCCCTCACTTGCATTGGTTGGACCAATTCGGTTCTAGGTGAATATGTGGGAGAGGTCAACTGGGTCTTTTGGTGGTGGGGTGTGTTGGGGATGCCTCCGGCGGCGCTGCCAGCGGGGCCCCTTCGGGGGTGTCTGCCGACGGCCTCTCCGAGGGCTTAAGAACCCTTTGAGAAAAGGGTTCTTAAGAATCTCCTAAACTTTTTGGCTGCCCTTCGGGCAAGGGCAAGGGCGCAGGGACGCAGAGGCTTTGTTCCTGCCGTGCCGGTTAACGGTTTGAGCCGAAAAATGCGGTTCGTACATTGTCCTTTTTTCGGGACGGTGCACGCCGCATTTTTCGGCTCAAACCGTGGGTGTTTTTTGGGAAGTATTCGACAGCCTTAAATCCGTCTTTGCCTCAAACGAAGACACAACGAAAAGGCGCGCAATTTCTTGCGACTCACCGCACGCGCGAATGCGCCTACAAAAAGTTTAGGAAGGGAGATGGGGTTGGGGGTCTGGGGGAA
>JAFLJT010000014.1 GCA_022712855.1 Pseudodesulfovibrio sp.
CATACGGGCTTCGGTGACTGTATCCATCGCTGCAGAAATGAGCGGAATATTCAGCTTGATTTGAGGTGTCAGATTCGTGGACACGTCAACAGCATCGGGCAGCACATTGGAATAGCCCGGCAACAGCAGCACATCATCAAACGTCAGTGCCATATCAAGTATTTTGCCCATATCGATCCTCCAGAGCGTTTAAGTTCTATATTTTCAGATTATTCAAAAAGGTTTGAGTGCAAGGCGCGCAGGAAAGGCAGGACCGAAGCGTATTGAAAATACGTGAGGGTCTGACTATTCCAAGCAACGCCGCAATCGGGCCTTTTTCAATAATCAGAAGGCCGAACGTTTCCGTTCGGCCTTTTTTTCTCGTTATAAGCCCAAGTAGGCTTTTTTTACCTGCTCGTCCGCAAGGAGTTTGTCGCAGGTGTCGGTGAGTACAATCCTCCCGTTTTCCATGACGTATCCCCGGTGCGCTATCTTGAGTGCCAGGTTTGCGTTCTGTTCCACGAGGAAGATTGTGGTGTTGTGTTCCGCATTGACCTTCTTGATGATGTCGAAGATCTGCTTCACTATCAGTGGCGCTAGGCCCATGGATGGTTCGTCCAGGAGTAGCAGCCGTGGTTTTGCCATGAGTGCGCGGGCAATGGCGAGCATCTGCTGCTCACCGCCGGACAGTGTTCCGCCCTGCTGCTTGCGCCGTTCGGCCAGAATGGGGAACAGGTCAAAGGAATATTCCATGTCCCGTTTTATGCCCTCTTTGTCGTTGCGCATGAACGCGCCCATATCGAGGTTTTCCTGAACGGTGAGTTCCGGAAAAATCAGACGCCCTTCCGGTACCTGACAGATACCCTGAGCAACGATCTTGTTCGGTGCTTCTTTGGTGATTTCCTCACCATCGTACATCACCTGACCGTTTCGGGCCTGAACCACACCACACACAGTCATGAGCGTGGTGGATTTACCTGCGCCATTAGCGCCGATCAAGGTAATGATCTCGCCCTGATCTATGTGCAGGTTAATGTCATACAGCGCCTGAATGTTGCCATAGAAGCTGTCGACATTTTTCAATTCAAGAATTTTAGTCATCGTCGTCCTCCCCGAGATACGCTTTGATAACGGCGGGATTGTTCGCAATTTCCTGCGGGGTGCCGCTTGCGATCATGCGTCCGTAATCAAGGACGTAGATGCGGTCGGACATGGACATGACCATCTTCATGTCATGCTCGATGAGCATGATGGAGATGTTGAACTGATCGCGGATATCCACGATCAGTTTTTCCAGATCCAGAGTTTCCTGGGGGTTCATGCCTGCTGCTGGTTCGTCCAGAAGCAGGAGGAACGGGTCCGTGGCCAGTGCGCGAGCGATTTCGAGCCTGCGCTGCTTGCCATACGGGATATTGGAGGCCAGTTCATCGGCGAACTCTTCCAGATTGACGAGTTTCAACAGCTCATAGGCACGCTGAATCACTGCCTGTTCTTCCTCACGGGTCGCCTTGTTCCGAGAAATGGCGCCCCAGATGGAGGATTTTGTACGGCAATGTGTTCCGATCATGACGTTCTCAAGAGCGGTCATGGACGGGAACAACCGGATGTTCTGGAAGGTACGGGCCATACCCAGTTCGGTCACGACGTTGGGTTTCTTTCCATTGATGCGATGGACGGTGCCATCAGCACTCGGATCGATAAGCACGTCGCCGGAAGTGGGCGTATATATACCGGTAATACAGTTGAAGAACGTGGTCTTCCCTGCTCCGTTGGGCCCGATGAGAGCCACAATTTCCTTGTCACCCACCACCAGCTCGGCTTCGTCCAAGGCACGAATGCCCCCGAAGTCTTTGCTCACGGCGTTGACGTTTAATACTGGATTATTCATTGCCTGCACTCGCAGTGTTGGAAACTTTGTAATGGTAAATCTTGCGCTTGGCGCTGATCAATCCCTGAGGCCTGAATACCATGACCAGAACCATGATGGCTCCGAACAGGAGCATCCTGAATTCGGCAAAGTTGCGCAGGTATTCCGGCACAAGGATCAGGATAATGGATCCGGCGATGACACCTCGGATGGAACCCATGCCGCCGATGACGACCACTGACAAAATGATAGCCGATTCCCAAAAAGTAAAACTGTCTGGATTGATAAAAGTGGTCTTGGCCGCAAAAACGACACCTGCCATGCCTGCCCAGGTAGCACCCAAGGAAAAAGCCAGCAACTTTGTCTTCACCTTGTCGACACCCATTGCCTGGCAAGCGATCTCGTCTTCCTTCAAAGCCAACCATGCACGCCCGATACGGGAGTTTTGCAAACGATTGACAAAGAATATGGTTATGCTCACCAAAAACACCATAATATAATATAAATAAATGAGATTCTGCTGAAGAGAAAAATCCATACCAAAGAAGCCTGGACGGGCAATGTTTGCGATACCACTTGGCCCCATGGTAACTGTACCCCAGTTCTGCAAGACCAAACGAATAATCTCACCAAATCCAAGCGTAACAATGGCAAGATAATCACCGCGCAGCCTAAGAACTGGGAAACCCAGAATAAGGCCAGTTATGGCTCCAAGCAACGCCCCCAGAGGAAGCACAGTCCAGAATCCCAACTGAAAATGCATGTTCAACAATGCATAAGCATACGCACCAATAGCATAAAATGCCACGAAACCGAGATCTAACAGACCTGCAAGACCAACAACAATATTCAACCCCAGACCCAACACGATATAAATCAGGCAAGATATCATGATATTGGTCAGATATATGTTATCCAGTGCAAAAGGGAACGCAACAACCATTATAGCTATCAGCGAAAAAGAGACACTTTTAAGTATCTTATCGTCCAGAATCTTGCTCAGAAGCGACTCGATGAGCGTCTCTTTGCTGGTTTCAGCACTGGACATTTCCTTGCGAGCCAAAAGCCAACGCCAGACATAGGAGCCAAAAAAGACAGCGACGGCGACATTCACCATATTCATCAACCGCCAGGTCACCGTATTTTCGATAGTATTAACCCGGACAGCCATTATAGGAAAAGTCAAAAATACAAACCAGAGGGCTACCAAGCAGGACTTCTTCAACGCCGTAGCGGAATCTGCACATCCGGCGGACAGGAAAAAACTGATAAACCCCTGATTTTGGCTGTTCTCATTTATTTGGTTATTCACAATACATTCCTTATATTCCATGCGAACAATATCGAGCTCTTTTCAACTTTAAACCTTCTGAACCTTGTCTTTACCCATAATTCCGGCAGGACGAAAAATCAGAATCAGCACGAGCAGAAGGAAGGCAAAGACATCTTCATAGTCGGACGAAATGTACCCAGCTGCAAATGCTTCCGTCAGCCCAAGAACCAAAGCACCAAGCATAGCTCCGGGAATGGATCCAATACCGCCCAGAACCGCAGCGGTAAAAGC
>JAFLJT010000260.1 GCA_022712855.1 Pseudodesulfovibrio sp.
AGAATCTCGGCTATGGACTTTTCCTTGTTATTGTAACGGAACTCCAGTTCCTTCAAATACAGGGGGAATCGTTGGCAGGAGATGCCGCGGAACCTCTTTATACGGGACTGGGAATATTCCCAGAATTCGTCTTTGACCGCGTCAATGTGAGGCGGTTCGTCGTAACGGCGGATGATGTTGTACGGCAGCGAATCGTTGCCGCAAAACATGAGCGCGTCGTAGTCCTTGTAACGGTCTGTGTAGACCAGATTACCCGTGCGAATGAGCTTAAGATGGAAGTTCATGTGGAAGTGGAACAGCGTTTCCGCTTGGAATCCGGGCACGAGATCGATGAAAACAAGGTCGTCGCGGCGCAGGATGCCGTAGACCGGGATAGTGTCCATGCGCATCTCGCGAGGGCCACCGGTGAGGCGGTTTCCTTTGAGATATGAATCAAGGCCGGTTGCCGGGCTGATAAGCTGGCGGGCATCGATGGCATGGGCGAGGATGGCGAAACGGATGGCCGTGAGCGCCTTATAAACGGTGTTGTATGAGAGTGAGAGCTGCTTCTTCATCTGGTGGACGGTACATTCCTCCACGAACAGATTGATGAGCCGCAGCCACTCGGCCGGCGAGAGTGCGCCGTTGTTGATCCAACGCCCGGAAAAGGGCTGGAACGTGTATTTGCAACTGGCGCAGCGCAACCGATCACCGGACAAAGTGTAGACCTTGCGATGCCCACAGCGCGGGCAAAACGGGTCACCAGTCGGCCAGGTGAGTGAGAGCAGATATTCCCGCGCCTTTTCATCATCATGCAAGAGCGCGGCGAATCCGTCCGGAATCTCCGGGATGCAGGCTGATGGTATGACGTGCATATTTTTTGGCATGGGCGATGGGATGGACATACGTCCTCCTGCTTAAAATCCCCAGGCGGAGAGTGTCGCGCGCTTGTAACCTTGACCTGCAGCCACATAATCCAGCGCCAGAGAATCGAGATCATCCAGCACAGGAATAGCGATGCGGTCCAGATCGCGGAAATCAATGGTCTTGATATACGTCTTGCAGGATTCGCAGACATCCACACGGAAACCGGGCTCTTCCTCAACGGTAAAGAATGTCAGCTTCTTCTGATCCTCTTCGCCACAGACCGGGCAAGCAAGGCGCTTGATGCGGTAATCATGACGGCAGAACGAACAGGTTGCGTGCCGGAATCCTTCTTTTTCCTTGAGCGAAGAAATGAGCGGCAGGGAGCCACAAATGGGGCAGGTGCCAACCGAGGGAGCTTTCATTTCTGGCAGCTTTTCGGCCAAAATCTCGGCTGCGGCTTCGATGGACGGGCTGAGGGAAGCCTGCGCAAGAAATGCGATGGTCTTGGGGGCTTCCTGACACCGTTCGGCCCAGCCTGCAAAAAATTTAACATCGTCAGAGAGGTAGCGGTCGAAGAGTTCGGCGGCAGACAACTTGCCGGATTCGATCTCGTCACCAATAGCTTTGCCAGCATCAGCCAACGCACCATCGGTTTCCTTGAGCAGATCAAGGAGCTTGCCAAGCATTTCTTCTGCCTGGGAAACGTCGTAGGGGAAATATTCTTTGGAGACCAGGGACATTCCCTGCAAAACAGACTCGGCAGGCGCCAGATCACCGTCTTTGGGCACAGTGATTTCGGCTGCGGCGCGCGCTTTCAGTTGCAAATGTGCCACTTTGTCCAGCAGGTCTACAAGTTCAACAGAAATATATGACTTGGCTCTGAGTTGGCCCATTTTCTTGTCGAGCGTACGCTCTGCTTTGTCCATGTCGAATTCCATGAGTATGTCCTCGTTTGAAGTATCCGTTCTGCACAGACCCTATGGGGCACTCTTCCATCTTGCCAAAGCTCTGACACTTACTCAAGCTTTGACACAAAACTGACGTAAGCTCCAGATTTAGTTGATTATAAACTTTCGACAATGATGCCCAATTGGGCATAATTGTCGGCAAATAGGTCAACAAATCAGGATGTTCCGACTTCATAAAAAAAGAACTCAGAGAGCAAAGATAGTTGGAAATTTCATGGAAAATGCGCATTATCTCAAAAACCACCCTCTTCGAGAGCCTCGAAATGGGCTTCACATGAAAATATTTCCAAATGCTTCAAGCATCTTAACCGATTGTTCTGAAAAGTACGAAAAAACGTGCCTTCTCTCTTCTGCATATGATATACATGGTAACAATTCCCATTTTTCTTTTCGAAAATAGTGGAGGCCACGCTGTATCGGAACGGCGCGGCGAGCACATGGGATAATCTTTTCAGTGAGGGAATGTACGATGCGGAACATTGTCATTATAGGCGCTGGCGCTGGCGGTACGATGGTCGCCAACATGTTGAGAAAGGAACTTGATGAAGAAGAATTCGACATCACCATCATCGACCGAGACGAGAAGCATCACTATCAGCCTGGGTATCTTTTTATTCCCTTCGGAATCTATTCGAAAAGCGATGTGCTCAAACCCAAGCGGGAGTTCATTCCCGAAGGTGTGAACTTTGTCCTCGACACTGTGGTCAAGGTCGACACCAAGGGCCGCAAGGTGGAGACGGTCAAAGGCGACTATGATTACGACTGGCTGGTCATAGCATCCGGCGCCCGCATCGATCCGACCGAAGTGGACGGCATGATGGACGGCTGGCGCAAGAATATTTTCGATTTCTATTCCCTCGGCGGGGCCGTGGCCCTGCGCAAGCAGATCAAATACTTCCAATCCGGCAAGATCGTCCTCAATATTGCGGACGTTCCCTACAAGTGTCCCATCGCTCCCCTTGAATTCGTGTTCATGGCGGACTGGTTTTTCACCACCAGCGGCGTGCGCGACATGGTGGAAATCGAGCTGGTAACCCCGCTGGACGGCGTCTTCACCAAACCCGTGGCAACCAGGGCGTTGTCCCAATTGGCGGAAAAGAAAAACATCAAGGTGACCACGCAGTTCGCTCTGGATAATGTTGATGCCAAGGAGCAGTACATCGAGTCCGCAGACGGCAGAAAGGTGGACTTCGATCTGCTCGTATCCGTACCGCCCAACCTCGGCGACAAGTGTATCCTGAACTCCGGCATGGGCGACCCCATGGGGTTCATGCAGACCGACAATCACACCCTCAAAGCCGAGGGTATGGATCGCGTGTTTGTCCTCGGCGACGCCACCAACGTCCCCGCTTCCAAGGCGGGGTCCACGGCGCACTACCAGTCCTCCACCGTGGTCAATAATCTCATCCGCGAAATTGACGGCTTTGATGCCAAACCCACCTTTGACGGGCACGCCACCTGCTTCCTCGCCTCTGGCTATGAAAAGGCCGTGCTCCTTGACTTCAACTACAAAGTAGAACCGCTCCAGGGCATGTTCCCGTTCCCGGGCATGGGACCATTTGACCTGCTCAAGGAATCGCTGGGCAACTACTGGGGCAAGATGATGTTCCGCTGGGTTTACTGGAACCTGATGATGAAGGGCCACGAACTGCCGCTGGAACCGGAAATGAGTCTGGCCGGAAAATTACAGAAGTATGTTGAGTCTGGTCAGGAGGGGTAACTATGAAAAAAGAAGATGAAATCCTCGAAAGGCTGGATCGCCTCGAAGCGCTGATGGCCCCCATGGCCGAGTCGGCCCGGTCCATGAACGACTTCAAGGAGGACTTTGCGCCGCGCGTGAACGAGCTGGTCAAGCACGTTATCATTGAGTTGTCTGAGATCGACGGAGATTTCCATCTCTCCGATCTGACACGGCTGGGCAAGAATATGCTGCGTAATGTGAAGAACATGGATTACGCCCTCAACCAAATGAAAAACGCCATCGATTTTATTGAGACGGCCGAACCGCTCATGAAAATCACGGTGCCCCACTACATCGCCCGCATGGACGAGCTGGAACGAAAGGGCGTGTTCAGACTGCTCTCAGCAGGACTCGGCACACTGGAAAAACTGGCGGAAACTTACAACGCCGAAGAAATCGACCAAATCGGCAACACCATGTTCTCCCTGGTCGGTGCCCTGCAAAAACTCGGCACCCCCGAAGCCGCCGGATTCGTCGATCACATGGCGTCCATCCCCGGCAAGGTGGACCTCACCCAGGCAGAGGCCGTAGGCGCCATGGACCTGTTCCGCGCCCTGGGCAACGAAGAGGTCAAAAAGGGTATGGGTGTGTTGCTGCAACTGACGAAGGCTATGGCCCCGGCGTAATAAACCGCAAAAAAAGGCCGCTCTCAGAGCAAGGTGTTCAGCATAGGTGTGGACCCTGGTTGCCATGTGTCATTAGTAGAAGACGAAACAAATATGACCCCTAATTTACCGTGGTTTATTGATTGGTGACGGCATATGTAGAAAAAACAAAATATAGTTATTACAAACTAAAGCCCCAACAGTAGGAACTGATTGGGGCTTTTTAGCTCCAGAACAATGTTGTGCTCAACACTTGTTTAGAATCTAAACGTGCGGTTAGGTTTTACATATTCGATGCGAGGCTTTCGAAAGATACTTAAAATCCAATACCCTAGATAGAGAATTGGTTTTATCCTCCACGAATTAAAGTAAAAATCATCATTTTTATTAATTGGTAGCAAAAACCAAGTTACAATTGCATTACAAAAAGCAATCACACTAATGAAAGGAAAGCCCCACCAATCCATTACCCCAGCTATATTGAGCAGGACAATGAAGGGCAAAAATACTGCATTAAATGCAGCCAATTCAAGTTTTAATACAGTGACAAAAGTTAATTTTTTGCCAATATCGATTTCCCCCACCTTAGTCTCCTCTTGCTTGACGCTTAACATACTAATTCTACACGTTAACATTGTCAATTAAATATGCTGTTTAGAGGACTGCCCTTCATGCAGGAGCGCTAAGCAAGATTTCTTGCTTGGAAAACGAATCCCCCAACAGCTTGTCACTGTTGGGGGATTCGTTTCCATTTTCGATTTTAGTCCACACCCTTATTGAACGCCTTGCTCTCAGTGCGACCTTTTTCACATCATCTTCTTCAAAAGATCCTACTTATACGCAGCTATCTGCCTAGCAGTATCGCGGGCGATATCCTTGTCTTTCAAGTCCTGCTTCTTGGAGTGAACGTTCTTACCTTTGCCCAGCCCGATCAGCAGTTTTACTTTGCCGCGTGAAAAATACATTTTCATGGGTACGACGGTCAGGCCCTTTTGGTCGACCTTGGATTGGAGCGCTTCTATCTCGCGCTTGTGCAAAAGCAACTGGCGGGGGCGTTCGGGATCATGCTGATCGAACTGCCCGGTCTTGTCATAGGGCGCGATATGCACGCCCACAAGAAATGCGGAATTGCCCCGAAAGGATATATACCCGTCCTTGAACGCGACATGCCCTTCACGCAACGACTTCACTTCAGTACCGCGTAATGCAAGGCCAGCCTCAAACGTCTCTAATATTTCATAAAGACGACGAGCTTGCTTATTTGTCCCGATAGTATTGGGAGACGGTTTCTTTTTTTTCTTTTTGCCCATAGCGAGTATGTAATGCCTCCGGCCTTCAAGGGAAAGAGGGAGGCGGGTAAAATTTTCTATTTATTACAAAAGATATCAACAGAGGGAGCGAGAACCAGTG
>JAFLJT010000120.1 GCA_022712855.1 Pseudodesulfovibrio sp.
ATTCCTCACGCGTGGGGAATCCTGAGACACACGACCGGGAGTATACTACATGAAAAAAACGAATCCCGCTGCCATAGGCGCATTTATGATCGGCTCGCTCGTCCTGGGCGTGCTGTTCATCATTTTCTTTTCCTCGTCTGATATGTTCAAGGAAAAGCATGAATTTGTTGCCTTCTTTTCCGGCTCTGTCAAAGGGCTTTCCGTGGGCTCTCCGGTCCTTTTCCGGGGTGTGCCTGTTGGACAGGTGAAGAGTGTGCAACTGCTGCTTTCGGGCGAGGAGACGGATAATGTCTGGATTCCCGTCGTCTTTGAAATCAAAAGCGACAGTGTTGTGAATGTTGACAATATGGCGGTGGATGAGCCGGAAAGGTATGTTGAAGAATTGATTAAGGATGGCCTGCGAGCCAAGCTTGTCGTGGGCAGCCTGATTACCGGGCAGTTGATCATCATGTTGGATTTTTTCCCGGACGAACCTGCCCAATTTTTTGGTAAGGTCAAAGATATTCAGGAGATTCCCACGACCGCATCTGACATGGAAAAAATCGAGGAGATCCTTGATGGATTGGATATCCGGGATTTGGTGGAAGAGGCCACTGACTCTTTTAGAAGCTTGAACGACTTGCTTGAATCACAGGAATTGAGACGGGGGCTGGAAGGATTCGGCAATACCATGGAACACACTGAGGCCATGGCAGCCAAGCTCAATGAGGCCATTGACCCGTTGGTGAACTCCCTGAAAAGAACGCTGGCACAGTATGAAAAAAGTGGTAAAGCCCTCGGTGTACCCGCCAGAGAATTGGTTGTGCAGGCCAAGGCCACATTGAAGGAATTTCAGGATGTCGTTAAGGACGGCAATGCCATGAATTACAGGGTAACCACGGTGCTGGACGAGATGGCGACAACGCTTCGGGCCTTCCGCCAGCTTGCCGAACAGCTGGAACGTAATCCCGAATCATTACTGCGCGGCAACCCCGACGAGAGATAGGAAAAGACTATGAAAAAACACATACTTATTCTGATTGGAACCATGATGCTTCTGCTCGCTGTCGGCTGCACCCGTACGTCTCCGCCCACGACATTGTACACGTTAGGCGTTGCCCCTATTGCTTCGGTGAGCGGCGTGGAATCCGATATCACCATAGGTGTGGATCGGGTTGTTCTGGCTGATTATTTGAAGCGTTCCAACCTGATCATCCGGGATACGGACCATAAGCTGAGCGCATCCAATTCCAAACGGTGGGCTGGTTCTCTTGAGGATGAATTGAACACGGCCATTGCTATCAATCTCGGCACAGTGGCAAAAACCAAGCGAGTTTTTATCCAGCCGACGCCTGCAGGCATGGAAATGGATTATCATGTGTCTGTCCGTATTATTTCTTTTGATGGTTCAAAAGATGGTGTCGCCACCCTGCGCGCATGGTGGGGTGTGTATAATGCGTCCAGAGAACTCATCGAGCACGATGTGTTTTCCGCCCAAGAGCATGTCACACCGAGCGAAGACATTTACGAAGACATCGTGTCCGCCCAGTCCAAGCTGGTGAAACAGCTGTGCGACGATATCGGTGCTTCGCTCAAATAAGTAGATTTCCGAACTGGTTTTCCAGCATAGCCCACAAAAAAACACCCTCATAAGAGGGTGTTTTTTTGTGGGCAAAAGGACATTCCGCGCTCCTTCCAAGCCCCTGTCACCAATCTATAGGACAGCAGATTTGGACGTTGTGGTCTTCCGCAACGCCCGAAGGGCAGCCCTCATGACCGGGGGCTGTCAATGCTATTACGATGAAGAAGGAAGGGGCAGTCAGGATAACTTCCCCGTGACGGGCGGTAGCTCTTTGCGCCGCTATGCCTACACCAAGTAGCTATGGAGGCTGGGGCTTCGGAGTTGGAGGCTATGGTTGTGATGGAAGCTTATGGTAACAACCTTGAATACTCGTAGAGGAGAGGTGCGGACTGTTGTTCGCACCTCTGTTAATACAAAAACTGTTCTAGCTATACCGATCTTTCGAGTTTAAAGTCATTGTTATATTTTATGCTTAAACAGTTGCTTGCACATATTTACATTGAATCGGATAAGGAATTAATTCATGCAATTCATCTTTGAAACATTACGTAACTATTTACCCCATATACTGGCTATGTCGGTGTTATATTTAGTGGCAACATTTTTTTCTGGTGCACATGTGTTGGGTTTGATTATGGGATCAGCAATTCTGGCTCCTTTGCAACTTTCAATACTAAAAGGGAAACCATTAGATTCATCGACGCTAATACGAAATATCTTTTGTATGACTTCACTGTATTATACAGGACTATTTTGGGCTGTATGGGTTATCCCAATTTGTGCTTTCGGCCTGCTGGGACTCGTCGTGGATCTCAATATCGTATGGATATTCGCCATTCCTGTGTACGCCTTCCTATATGCAAAGATGGCACCCACATTGTATAAAATAGCTACAGGTACACAAGGGGAAAAGCTCTTATTCATTGATATGATAAACATTGCGATAGTTATGCTTGTCTACAGTATTGCAGAATTTGCTGATAAATTTCTCATTTCCATCGACAAGGATTTTGCGTTTATCAATTTGATTGGAATGTCTTTTATTTTTATTCTCACGTTTAGTGTTCAATCAGCAATCGTGGTGCAGCGGAATAAAGAATACTCAATATCTGAGAAAGAAGAACGATTGACCCACAAGAATTGAGGGCAAGAATTAAGGGGACACCTCCCTCATTCCTAATTGTTTTGAGTTAGGAAGACACCCCATTAATTCCCTGTAAAGGTAAGAGACTATGGATTTTATTATTAAAATATTCCGAAGCCACTTGTCTAACCTTCTGTTCTTTTCAGTATTGTTTTCGATCGTATCGATCATATCAGAGTCATCTTTATTGAGCATAGTGGTGGGAATATCACTCATTGCCCCTTTGCAGATTTCAATTTTGAGTGGGGAAAAAATAGAACTATCTCAGCTGATTGATAATGTCATCTGCCGAGATTCTATATATTACACTGCATTGTATTGGGCGACATGGGTTCTGCCAATAATTGGTGGCGGATTGATCTCACTTGTAATAGTCGTTGGTTCAAATTTTTTTACGGTAGCGGGCATGGCTGTGTACGCATTTTCCTACGCCAAAATGTCTCCGATGCTCGTACGTATTGCCACAGGACATTGGGGAAAGAAATTGCTCTTAGGGACATGATAGGGATTACTCTCTCCATGTGGTTTTTTGGAATTATAGAATATATGTGTGATTATGTGGGGGATATAAATGGTCCCTTAGCGGTTATTTCCATCTTTTCCCTTTCAACCGTGTTTGTACTCACTTTCAGTCTGCAATCAGCAATCGTACTACGACGGAATGAACTCAGTGCAATCCAATAAGAAACACCCACAAAAAAGCCCCATGGATTCAATCCATGGGGCTTTATTTTTTGCCTATGTCATCGCCGAAAATCAATCTTCGGCAGAAATATTCAGTACGTTATGCGACCTGTGAGGCTGCGCCAGCAGAGCCGGACTTGCGCTTCAGCTCTATGCCGCTTCGTTCGAGGGCGGCCAGCATGCTTTGCTTTTTCAAGGGAGAGATGAGTTCAAGGTAATGAGCCCGTTCAATGCCGTCTTCCGTGAGTGTGATAACAGGATCAGTCAGGAAAATTCCGGACTCCACCATTTCTTTTATCGCACCAGCACCGTAGGTACGGCGTGAGAAACGCTCCATTCCGCCCTTGATGAACTTCGATATACACTCATCAACCAAAGATATTGTCTTCATTTTTCTTCCCTTTTTTAGCCCCAAAGCAGTCTGCATTTTTACTAGACTAATTCCAGAAAAGCAATGGAAATGAAGAGGAAAAGGAGTGTTTATACAAGGATACAATTTTGTGAGAATGAGGAAAGTTTGGTGCAGACTCTGTGCAATCCTATGACGGGAGGGATGTTCCCGGGGAGTCGGGTTGACGTATGAGGGCGCTGGAAGCAAGTTATGGGTGGCGTATTCGGTGGGTGAAAAAGCGTGCAGTTTCTTGCCCTGTCCGTGCGCTTCTGGTACCTATCCAGTGCCTTATGAAAACGAGAAAATAATGATTAGAACGTCTGTACCAGTCCTTTGCTACCACAACGTCAGCGATGTTGATGGTCACACGCCCGAGCGCTTTTGCGAGCATCTCGACGCACTTTCTGATGCCGGATATCGCACCATTTCCGCCCGCGATCTGTTGCGCGTGGTCCGTGGGCAGATGAAAGCGCCGCGAAAATCCGTGGTTTTGACATTTGATGACGGGCATTTGAGCAACTGGATCAACGCAGTGCCGGAACTCGTGAAGCGGGACATGACGGGCACCTTTTTCGCCCTCACCGATTTCACGGTGCCAGGGCAGGCACGCACTCTTGCGGACGCCCCGGCCATGCAGTCTATGCCGCAAGCGCTCAAGGCTGCATTCCTCGATGGCGACTACACCCAGTTCATTAATGAATCGGAAATAAAGACTATGCTCAATGCGGGCATGGAGGTCTTTTCCCACGGCTGTCGCCATCAGGGAACGTTCCGTACTATGCGCCCGTATGCGCGTATGGGCGAGAAGCATGCCCGCTGGCCCGCCTGGTCCATCTACCCGGGATTTAATGCGAACTGGCCTACATTCGATGACGCCAGCGCCTACGTATATAATGGATTTTGGCCCAAACTGAATGGTTCGGACACCCCGCAGATGGTTATGCGTCCCACGGGAAAACGGCTGGAATTCTGCCGCAAGGATTTTGCGCAGAGCCTTGAACGCATCCGAGAACTCAACGGCTACGACGAACAACTTTTCTGCTGGCCCTGGGGTCAGTTCTGCGACGATGCCGAAGCTGAACTCAAGAAGGCTGGCTACGTTGGCGCGTTCACGCTGGAGCGGTGGGTTAATGCCAAAGGCACCGCCCCGTTCCGTCTCAATCGCATCGGTGTCGGGAGTCCCAAGACCGGAAAGTGGCTTCAGTCCCGCCTGAAAATGTACGGCTCGGACCCGACTGCGCGTGTCTTTTTCAAACTCCACCGCAAACGGCCCGAAGTGAAGCGTGTTTTGTACGCCACTGACTCCTTGCGCCTGTCCGGTGGCAGTCGACAATTTATCAATAATATTGGAGCCATGTCCGCCATGGGCATGGAGACCCACGCTGTGCTCGACCCGGAATCTCCGTTGGTCGGCGCACTGGACGGTATGGACGTGACCATCCATCCATACTCCCAATTCAAGAAGTACCTGCCTGCTGGCGCGTTCATGAAGAAGGTGGTGCAGGACAATCGCATTGATGTGGTCCATTCCTTCCATAATCGCGCCTACAAAATGGGCGTCATCGCCAAGCTCATGGGCGCAAAGTTCAAACTTTTCATCAACCGGGGTGTCATCTCCCGGCCCAACGACGTGTTTTTCCTCTGGACCGCCCTGGCAAATGGCGTGGTTTGTAATTCGGGCAAGTGCGCACAGATACTCAAGAAAAATAAGGTCATGAAGCGCCGTATCAACGTGGTTTACAACGCCTATTGTGGGCCCGATTTCGGTGAGCCACAACCGCGAAAGAAGCGTGGCACTCGGTTCATCTATGTAGGTAATGGTGCCCATATCAAAGGCGTTGACGTCTTTTTGCAGGCCGCTGCCCGTTTCTGCGAGGCTGGCGATTGCCGTAACATCGAGTTCGTCATTGTGGGTATGCGTAAGACCGACATGCCCAAGTTCGAGCACCTCCTCACACCCAAGGTGAAAGAGCGGCTCAATGTCACCGGAGAGTTGCCGCATGCCGAGGTGTTGCAGGAAATGCAATTCTCCGATGTCCTGTGCGTGACCTCGCGTTTGGAAAGTTTCCCCAATACCCTGATCGAAGGGTTTGACCTCGGCCTGCCCGGCCTCTGCACCGCAGTGGGCGGCATCCCGGAATTGATTCTCGACGGCCAGAATGGGTATCTGTGCGAAAGCGAAGATGCCGACTGTCTGGCCGCTAAAATGCGCGTGTTGGCCGATGATCCCGCAGCCCGTTTCAATATGGGCCGTGTCGGGCGAAAAGTTGTTCGCACGCTGCTCACTGCTGAGGCTAAGGGGCGCAATCTCATGCGCGTCTACATGGGCGAGCAGCTGAACGAGCCTTTGCCCGTGGAAGAGCTGGCCGCTGAATTGACATTGGACGGGGACCCTTATGAACCATGCAAGCACTAACCCGCTGACCGACTTTTGGCTCGCGCTGCCCGAAGAGCTGAAGGTCAAGCTGCGCCTTGGTTTCACCGGTAAGAAACACCTCCTTGATATCGCTGGCTGGTGCCTACGTTCTGGCGACGCTTTTCTTGCCCCCATCGCCACTGATGCCATCCAGACGGCCTTCGGCGAAAATCCGCTGGACGGCGAAATGGCGAATGAACTGCTGGCTCATGACACCATCCGTGCCATCCTTCCAGAGAGCACTCTTAGTGCGCTGACCGCTGTGGCCGAGAACTGGCATCGCCCAGATAACACAGGGTATTTTGAACGGTTGCTCGTGCAACGCGATTTCTCCAAGCTCAAACATTTCATCGTGCAGACCATCGAGAAGGAACCTAAAAACCTCTTTTGGCGCGAACAGGCCGTTGCCTTTGGCCTCATCGATAATGATCCGGAGTGGACCAGCTCCATGATGGATTTTGAACCAGCCGCCGCGCTTAAGCCGGTTTTGATCAATGTGGAAGCGCGTATCGGTGCTCTTCATCATTGTTGTTTTGATGCGGCCCGGCTGTCTCAGGAAGTGGGCACGGTCTTTGGCCCCGCATACCCCGCCTTGCGCGCCGGACTCTGTATGCTCGATGGCGGTGACCCTGCATCGGCCAACTTGCTGTTGCTTGAGGGGCTCAGCCAGACCCCGTGGAATACGAGCCTTCTGTTGCGCGTCCATGATCTTCTTTCCGGCTGGGACACTGACCAGAGTCCGGTTCCCGGCTCTACGGCCATCCTGCTCTATTCGTGGAACAAGGCCATCGAACTCGACGCCACCTTACGTTCGCTCATTGAATCCGACCTGAACGGGACCACCATTTTTGTCCTCAATAATGGGTCTACGGACAAGACCGCCGAGATACTCGAATCATGGCAGGCCCGGTTCGATTCAACACTGGGGGCGGATCGCTTCAAGGTCACAACGCTTCCCGTAAATATCGGCGCACCAGCGGCCCGTAACTGGCTTATGCATCTGGACGATGTTCAGCAGCACGAGTTCATTTGTTATCTCGATGATGACGTTATCCTGCCCAACGATTGGTTACTTCGTCTCGGTTCTGCGGTCCGTACATATCCAGACGCCGGAGTGTGGGGCTGCAAAGTGGTGGATCACGCCAACTCGGCGCTCATCCAGAGTGCGGACAGCCACCTGCTTGTGGATGATGACGTGCCGCCCATGGATATTTCTCGCACCGCGCCCAATCCATTCAGTCTGACAACGTTGCATATTCAGTCCCTCGATTCGGGCCTTTTCAATATTTTGCGCCCCTGCGCTTCGGTCACTGGATGTTGTCACCTTTTCCGCACCACAACGCTCATGGAGTCCGGTGATTTCGCCCTCCAGCTTTCGCCGACGCAGTACGATGACATGGAACATGACCTGCGCCTGTGCGAGTCCGGCCATTTTGCGGTCTATCAGGGACATCTTGCTATTCGCCACAAGAAGCGCACCGGGGCTGCCTCCCGCGTTTCCATGCAGGAAGAAGGCAATGCGCTCGGTAACAAATACAAGATGCAAACCATGCATGACCACGACGCCATGGTCGAAGCCATGGCCGCCGAGCAAGTCTTGTTGGATAAGGATATCTTACAGAAAATCCAAATAGTCGAACGAGTGTTGGTTGGGTAAGTTTCTTCTTTATCAATAAATGGAAAAGGCCGATGTGAATCACATCGGCCTTTTTGTTATCTGGGGGGAGTGTTCGCCTTACTTCATGGCGTATCGTTCAATTTTACCCTTGTAGGCCATAACACCTTCGACGATGCCGCGAGCCATATATTCCAGATAGGCGTTGGACTTGAGGCGTTTGGATTCGGTGTAGTTGGTGATGTAGCCCAGTTCAACAAGAACGGAAGGCATTTTTGCGCCCATAAGGACATAAAAAGGTGCTTCGCGGGTGCCCTTGTTCGCGATTTTCCATTTGCGACGGACGCGGGAGACCGTGCTGTTCTGTACATCCTTGGCGAGGTCGCGGCTCTCTTTGATCTTGGAGTTCACCATCAGATCAGTGAGGATAAATTGGAGGTCAGAAATGGCGCGCGGGTCCACGGCATTTTCCCGGGCCGCGATGCGCACAGCGTCTTTGCTCTTGGCAAGGTTGAGACTGTACGTCTCCATGCCATTAATTTTTTTGCTGCGATTGGCGTTGCAGTGGATGGAAATGAACAGGTCCGCCTTCTTGACGTTGGCCAAGGCCGTGCGCTGTTCCAGCGGAATAAACACATCCGTGGTCCGGGTGTAGACCACTTTAAATCCTTTGGCCTGAAGCTTCTTGCCCACAATTTTGGAGAAGCGGAGATTCACATCTTTTTCGCGTATTCCATTGGCTACCGCGCCGGGGTCCTTACCGCCATGTCCGGGGTCGAGCATGATGGTACGCACAGTGAGGCCGAGCTGCTCAAGGAGATCGCCAGCATGGGTCTTACTGCCTTTGGGCGGGCGATATTTGCTGTTCTGGGTCGTCTTGTGACTGTTGTCCTTGCGTGCAGCCGCCGCAGCAATGGCTGCAGCTTGTGTTTTTTCATTAGGAGAATAGACGTCGATGACGATGCGGAACGGATTGTCCAGCGGGAAGACTTTGTATTCCTGCATGGACAGAAAATCGAGAACCACACGGGTGGTGTTTTTGTCGTACTGACCAGAGCGGATGGAGCGCAAAATACCGTCGGAAACCGTGGTGGCCGCGGTGACATCGTGGCCCATGCGCGAACCTTCAAGGTCGATATACAGTCGATGCGGACGGTTTACAGAGGCGTCGGGCTTGAGCACCTGATAGCGGTATTTAACCCGCCCATCGAGTTCCAGAACCACGCGGGTGTAGTCATCACTGGATTTGTAACGAACCATGTCCAGATGCGCCATGCCAGACGGGTCTTTATGCTTTTTCGTGGCCGCCTTGCTGGTGCTTTTGGATGCCGTTGGCTTCGCTGTCTGTGCCTTGCTGGCGAGCTTTTTCGGTGTCGTTTCTTCGGCAGGTGCGGCGGCCTTGGTCTTGGATTTTGTCGTGGCTGCTCTGGCTATGTCATCCAGCGATTTCGCGGGTTTGTTCTTCGCGGTAATCTCGGCGATGGCTTGGTCGTATTTTCCAAGTTTCTTGAGGGATATCTTGGCCTTGGCATGCATGTCGGATCGGGGGTACTCCACAATGATCTTTGCCAGATCATAGCGGGCATTGCCGTATTCCTTGAGCCGTTTGGCGTAGATGTTAGCGCGACGATAGAGACAATCGTCAGCCCAGCCGTGGCGTGGATACCGACTGACAACACGGCCGAAATAATCCACCGCACGGCGAAAATCAGATTTGAGTCCGCTTTGTATACCGAGTTCTTCGTGGACACGGCCAATGTAATAGAGCGCCTTGGGCGCATAGGAGCCATTGGGCGCTGCCTTGAGACAGCGGGCGAAATTTTTCTCTACCTTCTCCCAATTGGAGCGGTATTTTTTCTTTTTGCTGTTCTTGATCAGGGAATGGAAGTCCGAATGCCCTACAATAAAATAGGATTTGGCCGATGCGGCCTCGGAATTCTGACCGCACAACAAAAGGACCATGAGCACCATGAGCGCCAGAGTGGGGATAATGCGATATGTCGATAAACTGAGCAGTTTCATATGTATATGGCCGGGATTTACTTCAACTCTTTTTCAGGCAGTTACTCCAACACCCGCTGAGCACACACCTGAAGCGTATATTCTGGTCGCATTCTTTAGAAAAATCTAAAAAAAGTCCAGAAAAGAATGATCTAGAGAAGTTGGAAAGCCTTTCTCTGTAGCAAAAAAAGGGAAATTCTAGGCCATGCCGCTGAGCAACCATTGCGCCCAATCATCGCGTCCATTGCTTCGCGCCATGGTCGCTGCGCTTTCCCAATCATATTCCACTGCGATGAACTCCGCGCCCCATCCAGCCTCGGTGTGCGTGAGAATTGCGTACTTCGCATGGGGTGAGCCGGATGCCATACAGTGGGGCGGTGCATCGTCATCGTAGGCGGGCAAGCCGACGCTGCCGGGATTGACCACAGTAATGTCTCCGCAATTGATCAGCCCGGGATGATGGCTGTGTCCGGCCAGAACCAGTGAGCAACCGTTTGCCGTCGGAAAGAGGTCGCCTTCGATATCCTCACAATCACGCATGGCGGGCAGTCCTGTGGAAATATCTTCGAGAAGGTAGGCCATGTCATCGCCGGGTGTGCCATGGCAGAGCATGATATCATCCATGACGAGTGTTGGTGGAAGAGAACGCACCCAGTCGAGGCCCACGTTGCCAATTCCGTCTATGGCAGCCTGAAATGCAGGGACATTTTCCCAGTCTGGGCCGCCCTCAAGGAGGAGACGATCCTGATTGCCGAGTATGGTCGGGATATCCATATCCTTCAATATATCCCACGTTCCGCCGGGGTTCAGGGGGCCATAAAAAGTGTCGCCCAGATTGACGAACCGGGTCAGGCCGCGTTGTTTTGCGTCATCAAGAACGGCTTTCAGGGCGAGGCTGTTGCCATGGATATCGGCCAATACGGCCAGCGTGCGTTGTTTCGTCATGACGAAATAGTTTGCCAAAAAGAGCGGAAAGGCAAGACTTTACTATCGTCGCGCAACCATTTAAAGGATGCGGATATGGGGCGCGTTTTGAGTGCCTGATAAAGGAGATACTTTGGCTCGCAACACCGAATTACACTATATGGGGAATAGGCACCTGCTCAGGCGGAGTGTTGGCTTTTTTGCTCCCTACAAGTTGCGGGTGGTCATCGCGATCATTGCCATGCTCCTGTATGCTCCCATCGCTCCGGCCTTGGGCTGGCTGACAAAGTTCATCACTGACGATGTGCTCATCGCCAAGGACATAGAGACACTCAAGCTCTGCATCTACGGGCTGGTGGCCCTGATCGTCTTCAAAGGCATTTTCCAGTTTTGCCAAGTCTACGTCATGAATACCACGGGCATCCTTGTTCTCAAGGATATGCGCCGTGATCTGTTCAACAAGATCGTGCGGCTACCCATGCCGTTCTTTGCTGAAAGCGAAATTGGCATGCTCATGAGCCGTATCGTCAGTGACGTGGTGGCCGTGCGCCAATGTCTGCCGAGCGTCATCATGTTCGTGCGCCAGATTTTCACCCTCGTCGGCCTCGTCGGCACCGTCATCTATCTTGATGCCTATCTCGCCTTCTGGAGTCTGATAGTCATGCCTGTCGCCCTTTACCCAATCATCTTTTTTGGTAAAAAAATTCGCAAATATGGTCGCAAGATGCAGGCGGAACTCTCCGGGGTCAACGTCGTTCTGGAAGAGTCCTTTTCCGGTATCAAAGTTATCAAGGCCTTTGCCAACGAGGTCCGCGAAAGCGCCCGTTTTGCCGTGGAAAATGGCAATTTGAGCAAGGTTATTATTCGTCAAATTTTCTACAGTGAAACCTCGTCCCGGGTCATGGATTTTGTGGGCGCGGGCGCTGGTGCCACAGTGCTGTGGATCGGCGGCTCCCGTGTCATTGATGGTATTATCACCCCTGGTGAACTGACCGCCTTCCTTGTTTGTCTGATCCAACTCTATGAACCGATCAAAAAGATCAACATGTCCAATCACCAGATTCAGCAGGGGCTGGCTGGTGCGGAACGTGTCTTCGACATTTTTGATTCGCCGGAAATCCAGATTGAAGAAGAAGGCACGACGGTTCTCAAGCATGAGTTTAAGGAACTGGTCTTTTCCGATATCAAATTTACGTATCCCGATGCACCGCGTCCAGCTCTGGATGGTGTTTCTCTTACCGTCAAGGCAGGCCAGCGTGTCGCTATTGTCGGCCCCAGCGGGTCGGGCAAGACCACGTTGGTCAATCTCATTCCCCGCTTTTACAATGCACAGCAGGGTGAGATTCACCTGAATGGCATGCCGATTCAAGAGTATACACTCCGTAGTCTGCGCCTCTGTCTCGGCCTCGTTTCACAGGATACGTTCTTGTTCAATGAAGCCGTCAAAGAGAACATCGCCTATGGCCGTGATGAATATGCCATGGAAGACGTGAAGAGGGCTGCCGAAGCCGCATTTGCCCATGATTTCATCATGGAGATGCCCAAGGGCTACGACTCCGTGGTCGGTGAAGGTGGCGTCAAGATATCCGGCGGCCAGAAACAGCGCCTGACCATTGCTCGCGCCATCATGAAGAACCCGCCGTTGCTCATCCTTGATGAGGCGACCAGTGCCCTCGATACCGAGTCTGAACGCGTGGTGCAGCGGGCGCTCGAAAACTTGATGCAGGGCCGTACATCCATTGTCATCGCCCACAGATTGTCCACCATCCTCACCGCAGATATGATCGTGGTTATGGAGCAGGGCAAGATCATCGCCACTGGCACGCACAAGGAATTGTTGCAGTCATGCCCCTTGTATGATCGCCTGTACCAGATGCAGTTCGACGATTCCTACGCTGAATAAACAACGAATCCTTCGCTATAATAATGGGCTGGTAGCCAATGGCAGGCTAGCGTACGCTCTGACTTCTCGTGTGACTATAGACTTGAATCGCCCAATATCAGCGCTAGTGGACCCGAATGAATCTTCACATCGTCAACATATCCGACATGAAATTCTCGACTAACGAAGAGGATGTTATCGTCACGTATTCTCTCGGGTCCTGCCTTGGCGTTACCGCTTACGATCCCAAAATAAAGATAGGTGGGCTTGTCCACTGCCTGCTGCCCACAGCGGGTGCGGCCCGTGAAAAGGCCCGCGATAACCCGTTCATGTTCGTGAACACGGGCGTTGCCATGATGGTTCGTCGTCTCATGGATAAGGGCGCGGAAAAGAGCCGTATCATATTCAAGGCAGGCGGGGGTGCGAACATGCGAAACGATACATTGTTCAATACCGGGGCGAGAAATTTCGAGGCTCTGGAAACGTTGCTGGATCGCAATCAGGTGAAACTTGCCGCACTGGACGTTGGCGGAACCATTCCACGAACCATGTTCTTGCATCTCGATACCGGGCGCGTTGTTGTCCGGTCTTTGGGGGAGGAGACAGAGTTATGAGTCGATGCGAAGCTATTCTTGGAAAGATCTCTGCAGTGGTGGCTATTCCGGCATGTACGCAAAAAGCGATGTGTATGCTGGACGATCCGGAGGCGGATCTGGACGAGCTGGCCCGTGTTAGCGAACACGATCCGGGACTGACGGCCAACCTGCTCAAAATCGTCAACGCGTCATTTTTCAGTGCCGATCGGCCCATGCGTACAGCCCGTGAAGCCATCAACAAGCTTGGGACGATTCAGGTTCTCCAGTTTGTCATATCCACAGGTGTGGCCCCGTCGTATGTACAGAAGATTGAAGGGTATGACCTCGCGCCCAACATGCACTTGCAACACTCGGTCACCGTGGCCATGGCCGCGCGTGAACTCGGCAAGGTGTTGGGGGTGGACGCCCCTGATTACACCTTCACCGCAGGGTTGCTCTCCGGCATCGGAAAGGTCTTACTCGGCGCATATGTCGAGGTGAATGTGCAATCCATTCTGGACCTCGCCATCAAGGACGAGCTGAGTTTTGCGCAGGCAGAGGACGCTATCCTTGGCATCAACCACGCTGAGGTCGGTGGTCTGCTGCTCGACTCATGGGGATTGCCGGAAGAAATCGTGGCTGTGGTGCGTTATCATCTGAACCCTGACAAATATGAGGGCGAAAGCCTCGTTCTTGATCTCGTCCATGTAGGTAACCTGCTGGCAAAGATGATCGGCGTGGGTCTTGGTGTGGATGGACTCAATTACACAACGTCGCAAGCGGTCATTGAGCGCCTTGGGTTGACGCCGGAGATTCTTGATAGGGTGTCCGCCAATGTGGTGGGCGATCTCGGCACTGTCTGGGATCTGTTTATCGAATGTGCTGACGAATCCTGTTCCATATAAAAAGCCGGACAGGTTTGAAGCCTGCCCGACTCTGGTCGATATATCTGACGGCTCTACTTAATGA
Organism: Pseudodesulfovibrio sp.; assembly: GCA_022712855.1. GTDB lineage: Bacteria > Desulfobacterota > Desulfovibrionia > Desulfovibrionales > Desulfovibrionaceae > Pseudodesulfovibrio. Next base: position 14,163 of record JAFLJT010000120.1, read on the forward strand.
CGTAGGCCCGTTTGATGATCGTGGGGGCCTCCGGGACGTTTTCGTGTACACCGAATTTTCCGGTTCTGCCTTCCTTGATTTTTTCGATCACATCCATTCCTCGAACGACTTTCCCAAATGCGCAGTATCCAGCCTTTGTCTTGTATGCATCTTTTTCTTTTTCACTTTTTATCATTCTGTAGTCGAAGCTGGGATTGCTAGTAAGATTGATAAAGAACTGTGATGTGGCAGAATCCGGGGCCCCTGCCCGGGCCATGGCAATAGTCCCTGTTGTGTTAAGAAGCCCTTTTGCCGATTCATTGACAATCGGAGGAAACAATGGCCGTTTTTGACGCATACCAAGGCCAAAAGCGCCTCCTTGGATCATGGAAAAAGGTACTGCGTGTTGCAGTGGAGTGCCGATTTTACCAAAATCACTCTCCCTGACTACCCTGTGGAAAATTGTTCCTTCATAGAATCCCGCTTCGACATATTTAAGAAAGTTCGCAACCGTGATTGGTGCAATGTCGGGATAGAGCAGCAGGGTTATGTTGCCTTTGCTTGTCTCAAGAACAACAGCGACATTCGCCTTTGCTTCGGCCTTGGAGGGCCCCATGGCAAAGCCTGCTGCGAACAAACACAGGGTTGCTACAATGAGCATACCGTATCGAATTGTATACATTACCATACACCTTCATGTTGAAATTATTGTTGCAGACTATGAAAAAACCGTGCGTTCATCAACCCATTAGCTCTTTAACGCATTGAGCAGCAACTGCCGCGCTCCATCTTCATTCATATCCTGACCTGTCCAGAGTTTGAACTGGGCCAGTCCTTGATGCAAGAACATCTCAAGACCGGAAAGAACAACACAGCCAGCCTCTTCGGCCTCCCGAAGAAACCGTGTTTGCAATGGGTTGTAGATGATGTCGTACGCAATACATTCAGCGGGAAAACGGTCTTTGTCCCACGGCGTCATTGTTTCCATATCACCCGCCATACCGAGTGGCGTCGTGTTGCAGATCAATTCCGGAGCCGCGTCCATCCGATCTTCCCAAGCCACAGCCTTCACCGAAAATTCATTGGCAAGGGTCTGTGTTTTTTCAGCCGTTCGATTGGATACAGAAATATCGTCAATTCCCAGCTCTTTAAATCCGGTTATAGCCGCTCTGGCCGCACCACCAGCGCCGAGGACCATGGCGGAATTCGGTAGGGTGTCGAGTTTTTTCAACGGCGCGATGAGTCCGACGACGTCCGTGTTTTCGCCACAAAGAGTGTCGCCGTCCCAGTACAGGGTGTTGACCGCGCCAACGGCTTTGGCCCTGTCCGTGATGTGATCAAGGGAATCCATTACAGCCCGCTTGTGCGGGATGGTCACGCTCATGCCGGATATGGGTTCGGTCCGCACACGCTCCATAAATGCGGAGACATCCGTGGGTTCCAGTGGAAAAGCATCATACACACCATTGATGCCGAGTTTCCCAAACCCCCAGTTGTGCAGGGTGGGACTCATGGTATGGCCGAGAGGCCAGCCGATGATGCCGTATTGTTGTGTCATAACGCGTATTTCCAGAAGCCTAGAGAGCTTCGGCCTGTTCCAGATTACCGACGGTGGCTCCTGTCCAGTCGTCGCCCGTCTCTTTGAGATTGGGCTTGAGCATCTTGTTCAGCACGCCTTTGGGGCCGACTTCCATGAAGTCACGCATACCCATGGCGTACATGGCCTGCACGGTCTGAATCCAAAGCACTGATGAGGTCATCTGGCTCTGCATGATTCCCATGGCCTTGGCTGCGCTTGGCTCCGGCATGGCTGTGGCGTTGTGAAAAATCGGGAAATTGGGAGCATTCCAGCTCAAGCCGCCAAGGAAAGTGGCGAATTCATCAGCCGCTTCCTGAATGAGCGGGCTGTGGAATGCGCCGGAGACAGCCAGTGCGATGGCCCGGCCCTTGGCTTCTTTCACCTGAGCGGAGGCGGCCTCAAGAGCTTCTTTCTCGCCACTGATGACAAACTGGGCGGGCGAGTTGTAGTTGGCAATTTTGAGTTCTTTGCCGGACGATTTGGCAGCTTCGACCACGATGGTTTCGACCCTGTCCTGTGGGAGTTTGACGATGGCGGCCATGCCGTGACCCGGTTGGCCTGCTTCGGACATGAGCTTGCCGCGCAGGGTGACTGCCTTGATGGCGTCCGCCATGCTTAAGACGCCTGCTGCGGCCAGCGCCGCGAATTCGCCAAGGCTGTGTCCGGCGGTGGCAATGGGGGTGACCTTGGGCTTCACCTGCATCCACAGGGAGAGGTTGACCACGGTCAGGGCGGGCTGGAGCGCTCTGGTGTTCGCCATGTCTTCGGCTTCGCCATCCCAGTATATTTCACGCAGGGGCAGGCCTGATTCGGTCTCTGCCAGTTTCCATAAACCACGGGCTTCGCTGGATTTCTCCGCTATATCCTGGCCCATGCCTTTTTCCTGCGAGCCTTGGCCTGGAAAGAGTATTGCTACTTTATTCATTATATTCTCCTCAAAGATTGAGCGGCGTGACCGCGCTCGGAAACTACCCGTTATCGCCCTGCGCCGCAAGTTGAGGAAAGAAGTGATGCATATTCCACTGTCTTCTTACCTGTGGAGATCACTGCACGCAAAATAGCGCAAAGCGCCAAACGCAATTTTTTCTGTTAAATACAAACGACTTAAAAATTTTACAGGGCGTTTGAAGGTGTTTCTTCTTGAGAGTGCTGTAGAATTGTTCACTGGGTAGGCGCGAAAAAAGTTCAAGGCCGACGCGTACTTCCTGTACGTGAGGGTTTGAACTTTTTGAAGTAACGACGCCAGTGAGCAATTATGCAGTGCTCTCATGTGGTTGACAGTAAAAAACACAAAGAGGTAGGACTGGATACGGTTATTCCTTGTAATAAATTGACTATCCGCCTGAGTGGATTGTGGAGTGTGTGAATGAATGTATTGATCATCGGAAGTGGGGGACATGCGCGCGTTGTTGCAGATATCCTTTTGGCAATGAACGATGCCACCCCTCTGGGGTTCACTTCTCAGGACGAGCCAGCTTGTCAGAAGGGGCCATTGGGCCTGCCTGTTTTTGGTGATGACAACGCTGTTTCGAGTGTGTCGCACGATGCTCTCGTTCTGGCCATCGGGAGTAATGCAAACCGCAAAAAAGCATGCGAAAAATTTTCTGATAATGGCGAAATTCTGATGTCAGCCATTCACCCGGCCGCCATTATCGCGCCCGATGTCGTTATCGAACCGGGCTGCATGATCTGCGCGGGTGTGGTCATCAATTCTGGCAGCACCATCAGGGCCAATACTATTCTTAATACCGGCTGTACCGTTGATCACGATTGCGACATTGGCCCTCATGCGCACGTTGCGCCGGGCGTCAATCTAGCTGGTGATGTGACCGTTGGCGAAGGGGCGTTCGTGGGTATTGGGTCGTGCGCGGTGCAGGGCATTACTCTCGGCCCATGGACCACGGTGGGAGCCGGGGCCGCAGTTGTTCGCGATGTGCCAGCCGATACAACCGTTGTTGGCGTTCCAGCCCGTAAAATATAAGGACTGACATGACCCACGACAGAATATATCTCTCCCCGCCACACATGGGCGGCACGGAGCTCGACTTTGTGAAGCAGGCCTTTGCGTCCAATTTTATCGCGCCTGTCGGCCCACAACTTGCCGAGTTCGAACGCGCTTTTTCCAAACTGACCGGATTTAAACATTGTCTGGCCCTGTCCAGCGGAACGGCGGCCATACATCTGGCGTTGCGCCTGCTCGGCGTTGGCCCTGATGACGTGGTTATCGCTTCCACCCTGACATTTATAGGCTCCGTGACCCCAGTCACCTTCCTCGGTGCAGAACTGCATTTTGTGGATTGTGACGAAAGCTGGAATATGGACCCCGGCTTGCTCGCCAAGGCCATTGAGACAGTGCAGGCGCAAGGTAAACGCGTGGGTGCAGTTGTTCCCACCGATCTTTACGGCCAATGTGCAGACTACGACGCGCTGCGGGCCGTGTGCGAACCTCATGGTATTCCGCTCGTCATCGACGCAGCCGAAGCGGTGGGTGCAACGTACAAGGGCAACCACGCGGGTTTTGGCGGCGATGCAGCCATCTATTCTTTTAATGGCAACAAGATCATCACCACCAGCGGTGGCGGTATGTTGGCCAGTGACGACGAAGCCTTCATCGATGAGGCGCGCCGCTTGTCTCAGCAAGCGCGTGATGACGCCCCGCATTACGAACACACCACCATCGGCTACAATTACCGCATGAGTAATGTGGTGGCTGCTATTGGTTTGGGCCAGCTTGGTGTGCTCGACACTTTTGTCGCTCGTCTGCGCGAGATTTTTGCGTGGTACGAATCAGCGCTCTCACCCCTTCCCGGCATTGAATTCATGCCTGAAGCAGGGTATGGCAAAGCCAACCGGTGGCTTACCGTGATGCTTGTGGACGAGAAAGAGTTCGGTGCAAGCCCGGAAACGATTCGCTTGGCCCTGGAAGCGGAGAACATCGAATCCAGACCAGTGTGGAAGCCCATGCATATGCAACCGGTTTTCGCGGACGTCGCCTGTACGGGCGGCGCTGTGTCGGAAGACTGTTTCAAGCGCGGTCTGTGTCTGCCTTCAGGGTCGGCCATGACGGAAGCGGACCTTGAGCGCGTGGCGAAAATTATACGAAGTGTGGGGAAATGAAGCTGAATCTGCCCAATTTCAGGAATATCAATTTCTACGTCATGTTCCTTGCGGATATGCTCATCTTCACCCTCGCCCTGTTGACGGCCTATTTATTCCGTTTCGATTTTGCCATTCCTTCACAATATATTGTGCAATTCAAGGGAATGCTCAAATACGTTCTGCTATTCAAGGCCGTGCTGTTCGTTCTCTTTGGTCAATACCGAGGTATGTGGCGTTACACCAGCCTTGATGATTACTGGAAGCTCCTTCAGGTCACGGCCGTACAGAGCCTCATTCTTATTTCATTCGTCGTTTTCCGTTTCACCTTCACAGGTGTGCCGCGCTCCATATTTGTCATCGATTGGATGCTGACACTGGTCTTGTGCAGTGGCCTCCGAATCTCCATTCGCGCCTTTTTCACCAAGTCGGAACCCGTAGTGCCTTCTGCCGAGCGGAAGAACATTCTCATCATCGGCGCGGGAAGTTCGGCTGAGAAAATAAGTCGTGAACTGACTGGTAATCCGGCGCAGTACCAGCTTGTTGGTTTTATTGATGATGACCGGGGCAAAAAAGGGCGGACCATCCACGGCAAACCTGTGCTTGGTAATATCAACAGCATGGACGATGTGGTTGAAAAACTCTCTGTAGACGAAATTTTCATCGCTGTTTCCCAGGCGTCTGGCGAACAAATGCGCACCATCGCCGATGCCTGTAAATCCACAGGCGCTCCCTACAAAATTCTGCCCGCCATGACCGAGATCATGGACGGCAAGGTGGATATCAAGGCCCTTCGTGACGTGAACTACCTTGACCTTCTGGGCCGTTCCCCGGTGAGTCTGGATACGGAGCGCATCAAGGGATACCTCACGGGCCAGACCGTGCTTGTGACTGGTTGCGGCGGCTCCATCGGCTCGGAACTGTGCCGTCAGATAGCGCGCTTCAAGCCGCGTCATATCGTGCTTGTGGATTCCGGTGAATACAATCTCTACGAAATCCAGATGGAACTGCATTACACTCTCGGTTTTACGGAGTACACCACCGTACTTGGCTCCATCGCCGATCGTGAACTCATGAGAAAAACATTTAAGGACCACGCTCCCTCTGTGGTGTTCCACGCTGCGGCCTACAAGCATGTTCCTATGCTGGAACGCAACCCGTGGCAGGCTGTCCGCAATAACATCGTCGGCTCCCGTACGATCATGGAAGCGGCCGTGGAAGCCGGGGTCGAACGGTTTGTCGTCGTTTCCACAGACAAGGCCGTGCGTCCTACCAATGTCATGGGCGCGAGCAAGCGCGTTACCGAATTGCTCATGCAGTCGCTGCAAGGCAAAGGCACCCGTTTTATGGCCGTGCGCTTTGGTAATGTGGTCGGTTCCAGCGGCTCTGTTATCCCGCTGTTCAGGCGGCAGATTGAAGCCGGTGGCCCGGTGACGGTCACTCACCCTGACGTGACCCGTTATTTCATGTCCATTGCCGAGGCCTCTCAGCTTATCCTTCAGGCAGGCAGCATGGGCGAGACGGGCACTGGTGGCGAAATCTTCGTCCTCGACATGGGCGTACCTGTGAAAATCGCAGACATGGCTCGTGACCTCATTCGTCTTTCCGGCAAGGAGCCGGATGTGGATGTGGAGATCGCATTTACTGGCCTGCGCGAGGGCGAAAAGCTCTATGAAGAGCTGATTACTCAGGGCGAAGGCATCGTTCGTACCGAACACGAGAAGATTCTGGTGCTTGGAAGCGACGATCTCGCCACCGCCGAAGACCTTGAAGGTGAACTTTCTTCACTCTTTACGGCCAGCGAAAACCATGACGGCGACACTATTCGCACAGTCTTGATGCGCTTGGTTCCAGAATACGTCCCAGCCGACAACTAGCCGATTTTACTCGCTATTCGTAGTTTTCACTTTTCTCCAATGGGTGAAAAGTGATACAACTGTCCGTTTTTCAAGAACATTTCTAGACTTTTCCCGTCGTCCGTTTTGCGGCATATTCGAGAAAAATGGTCTAACCGACTTGATTTAAGTAGATTTCCCGGGTATCAATATCGGTAACACTTGAAAAGTCTTCGTTTATTGGGCTTTCTTGCAAATGGTGAAAACCCTTGAAGAATGGTTCTGATGAAGATGGGAGATGTGATGAAACCGAAGGATCCGGACTGTATATTCTGCAAGATCGTGGCAGGGGATATTCCCAGCGCCAAGGTCTTTGAATCAGAAACCTGCCTGGCCTTTCTGGACATCGCGCCTGTGAACGCAGGGCACACATTGGTGTTGCTCAAGGGGCATTACCCCACGCTCATGGACATCCCGGAAGAGCTTGGAAGTGAATTGACCAAAACGTTGTCCACGGTGGGCAAGGCGGTCATGGAAGCGACCGGGGCCGATGGTCTCAACCTCATACAGAACAATTATGAGGCGGCCGGGCAACTGGTTCATCACGTGCATTTTCATCTGGTCCCGAGGTATTCGGACGACGGCCTGAGTCATTGGCCCCAGTCTGGATACGATAACCCGGACGAGATGAGCAGCCTGGCGAAAACAATCGCAGGGCTACTAACATAAGCTTTTATTAACCTTTTTGGGAGGCTATCAATGGGCACTCTTACCAAAGCCGGCATCGTTGATTACATCTATGAGCGCACTGACAAAAATCG
>JAFLJT010000286.1 GCA_022712855.1 Pseudodesulfovibrio sp.
GGGGCCGTGAACATCGACGTCCAAGAGGCCTACTTTCTTGCCAGCCAGAGACAATGCCACGGCAATATTGGTAGCAACAGTGGATTTACCCACGCCGCCCTTGCCGGACATAACCACGATCTTGTGCTTGATACGGCCTAACGTTTTTTGAAGCTTCTGCTCTCCAGGCTCATCGCAACCAGAGGAACTGGAACAACCACCGTCTGGTGCAGCTGAGGCGCACCCACTACAATCACTCATAATATTCTCCTAGAAACGGCGATACAAAGACCGCCTTTGGTAATGTCAGATAACAACCGCCCAGAACCGGGGTTCCGGGCGGTCAAACAGAAATAACCATAATTCGAGGAATGTCAATTTGCAGAGCCCGGCGGTGGAGATTGGGTTCGCCCAGAGCGGTTGCTTCGACGCCGCTAACGCCTGCGCCCTTGCTCACCATCTCCATTCCCAGTGCCTCGACGCTGACGGTTTTATGAACTGAGTTGACCAGCGCAGCCGGGCATGGCGAGGGAGGAAAATGTGTCATTCTGGAAAGCATCAAGTGCTTGGTGGAGGGTTCCGGTCAGCCATGGGGTCACGGTCACGCCGCCGGATTCCAACCGCGCCCGAAACTCGGTGCAGAGTGCACCGCAAAGCAAAAAAGATACCCCGCAGGCCAATATGGCGGATGTCCTGTCCATAGGGTCCTTTGAGGGAAGGGATAGGTGGCCTGCGGGGTAAATATTACCATCACGTATTTCAAATAATCTGTACTCGTCCGCATTTTCGCAGACAGTAGCCAGCCGGTCCTTGTAGCATGCCAGGCACAACAGCCCAGTGGAATGAGTACGCATTGTTCGCTCCATTCCGGCGGACCCGAACCGGTTAGCTGTAGAGAGCATAGAGCGTGCCAATGACACTTACTGCATAATATCAGGGATTTACAAAAAACGCCTTTTTCAAATGGGCGACTTTCGCAGCCAAGTCACACAGAGTGGGCGAATTATTCGCCCTCAGGGCAGCGCGTCAGCATCCGGCGTAAGGTATCCTTGGAGATTTTCAATTCGCGACAGGTTGCCATCCGCTTCCCGTTATTGCGCATGAGAGTATACTTGGCAGCCCGGCACTTGATCTCTTCCATCGTGCCATACAATCCGCTGGAACCACCATTACCAGCACCGGACGGATGAAGGTATTCCGGTAAATGCTCTATCTGGATAAAGCCCGACGGGCAGAGAATAAATGCATATTCCAAAATGTTTTCCAGTTCGCGGATATTACCAGGGAAGTCGTGGCGCATGAGCAATTGCATCACATCTTCGCTGACACCAGTGATCGCCTTGCCCTGAATGGCGTTCGATTCCTCCACAAAATGATCAACCAGAACGGGAATATCTTCCCGCCGCTCTGTCAGTGTCGGCAGCTTCATGGTCACCACATTCAGGCGGTAGAACAGATCCTGACGGAAACGTCCGTCAGCCACACGTTGTTCCAGATCTCGATTGGTAGCGGCAACAATGCGGACATCCGATTGAACAGATTTCACCCCGCCCAGCGGTTCATATGTGCGTTCTTGAAGAAAACGCAGCAGTTTAACCTGCAGGCTGACAGGCAGATCACCAATTTCATCAAGGAAAATAGTGCCGCCTTCAGCCATTTCCAGCCGTCCGGGCTTATCGGTGCGGGCGTCGGTAAAAGCTCCGGCCTTATAACCAAATAGCTCTGATTCAAGAAGATTCTCCGGCAACGCGCCACAATTCACGGCCACGAATGGTCCATCTTTTCGGTGGCTGAGGTTATGAATGGCCCGTGCGAACAACTCCTTGCCCGTACCAGTTTGACCAAGAAGCAGGGTTGTGGCCGGACTGGCGCTCACCTGTGGCAGAATGCGAAATATTTTCTCAAGGGCCGGACTGTGCCCAACAATATTTTCAAACCGATACAAATCCTTAACCTTTTTGCGCATGGTCTGAATTTCTGTCAGGTCACGAAAGGTTTCAACCCCACCAATGACTTCTCCATCCGCGTTCGTCAGCGGAGAGGCAGAGATAGACACTGGCAGCTTGGTGCCGTCAGCCTTGATGATAAATATGGATTTATTGACGATGCGCACATCTTTTTCGATGCACTGCCCGATGGCACACTGCCCGTCGCACAAGCTGGAACGGAACACATCCCAACATTTGCGGCCCAGCGCTTCTTCCACACCAATACCGGTGATGCGCTCGGCAGATTCATTAAAGTACGTGATATTCCAGTCGGTATCGACCGTGAATAATCCGTCGGCAATGGACGCAAAAACGTCTTCTAGAGGGAGATTTTTAGGAAATGACATACCTGAACGGTACGCCTCCATCGACAGCATGCCAATAGGGGAAAACCACGATTGGGCGGGAAATTCTCCCAAAGGGCGAAAAAAACGCCCTTTCGCACAAAGCAAAAGGGCGTTGATAGTGAATAAGGTCGTATTGGCTAGCGCATTTTCAGCTTGAAACAAGCTGAAAAATTTAAATAATGACGCATTATTTAAATAAAATGCATCAGAGTCTCTAAGCCTTTTGAAGGCTAAAACACTCTAGAGCTTTTCAGCGCGTTTTTCACGCAGCCATTTATACCAGTCTTCCATGTTTTCGCCGGAACGGGCGGAGACGGGGAAGACTTCGATGTCCTTGTTGAGCTTGGTGGCATGGCCTGTGGCCTTATCCAGATCAAAGTCAACGTAAGGCATGAGGTCTATTTTGTTGAGCAGCATGACTGCGGAGATGTGGAACATAAGGGGGTATTTCTCCGGCTTGTCATCGCCTTCGGCAACGGACAGCAGGGTGACCTTGTAGTCCTCACCAACGTCGAACTCTGCCGGGCAGACCAGATTGCCGACATTCTCGACAAACAGGATATCCAGTCCTTCGAGATCAATGGCCTTGAGGGCTTCGATAACCTGACCGGAATCGAGGTGACAGCCGCCTTCGGTATTGATCTGCACAGCCTGAGCGCCGGTGGCGGCAATACGCTGGGCATCGTTGTCGGTCTGGAGATCGCCTTCGATGACCGCCATCTTGAACTCGTCCTGAAGGTCGGTCAGAGTACGTTCAAGCACGGTGGTCTTGCCTGCGCCCGGTGAACTCATCAGGTTCAGGCACAGTATCTTACGGACAGCAAATTTCTTTTTGATTTCTTCGGCAAGCCTGTCGTTGGCTTCCAGAACATTACGGACGATGGTGACTTCTTGGGACATATAAACTCCTTATACTTTACTCTGCATCATCAACTTCGATAGAGTCGATGAGCATTTCTTTACCTTGCAGTACCGTATGACCGATGAGCAGTTCACATTTGGGACACGGCATACACCGGGTATGTTCCGGCTCAAATTCTTCGCCACATTCGCCGCAAGCCACCTTGATGGGGATTTCGATGATTTCAAGTTCCGCCCCATCAAATTCGCCGTCGGGAATAAGTGCATCCCACGCGAATTTGAGGGATTCGGTGACTATCCCGGCCAGGGCGCCGTTTTTGATGGTCACTTTCTTGAGCCGCTTACCGTCGTGCTTGACCATCTCTTCACGCAATATACCGAAGATGGATTGAACTATTGACATTTC
>JAFLJT010000180.1 GCA_022712855.1 Pseudodesulfovibrio sp.
TTTCTGCCGACGGGATTCCTGCGATGTCACCTGCAACACGCCCCGTTTATCCACCCGCCGCCCGAGCTTATCCTTCACTCTTCCCTTTTGAAAATAGGTCAGGCTCGTGGACTCGTCCACGTTAAAGAGCAACGTCACCCGCGAGTCCGTGGTGTTGACATGCTGCCCGCCCGGCCCGGAGCTGCGCGAAGTGATGAAGCGTATTTCCTCAGAAGGAATAACGACTTTTTCCGTAATGCGAATCATGGCCGCAACCTGCCATGCCAGCCCCATTGCCGCAAGCTCGTATATACAGATTGACACTGGGCGCGCATTCTTTATAGTCCCCTCACAAAACCTAGTGAGGATATTACTATGACTAAACCATGCCCCTGCGGTTCCGGCAAAGAAAGTGTCGAATGCTGCGTTCCCTATATTTCCGGCGAAAAGCCTGCTCCCACAGCTGAAGCGCTCATGCGCTCACGCTATTCTGCTTACGCTCTCAATGAGCTGGATTACCTGAAGGTATCCCTGGCTCCTGAAGCCCTGAAAGACCACGACGACAGTTCGGTCAAGGAATGGGCAGAAAAGGCCGAATGGATTGGCCTCGCCATCCACGACAAGTGGGCTGGCGAAGAAGGCGACGAAGCTGGTATCGTGGAATTTTCCGCCAACTACGAGATAGATGGCGAACTCCTGACCCACCGCGAACGCGCTGAGTTCAAGAAATTTGGCGAAAACTGGCGTTATGTTGACGGCAACATGGTTTCCGCCCCGCCGATCAAAAAGGAAAAGAAGATTGGCCGCAACGACCCGTGCCCCTGTGGCTCCGGCAAAAAGTACAAGAAGTGCTGCGCCTAAGAACTGACTCAAATATCAAGAAAAAAGGGATGCTCTCCGATTGGAGAGCATCCTTTTTTTTATTCATACTCATCAAAGCGACGACCCGCTCTGCCAAAAGCAGATGCAGAGCCGTCGCCAGTTTGATCATGTATCGAGTAGCTTAGAACCGTTCAAACCCTTCGTCTCCCGATTCCATATCCATGGCAAAACCGCCGCCAGCTGGGGCCTTGGGAGCAGCAGGGGCAGCCTGAGGAAGTGATCTGGCCGGTTGCGGCTTGGCTACGCTGACCGTGCGCTGTTGCACGTTGCGCTCTCTGGCACCCCGTACCTTGAAGAAGGAGATGATCTGCTGCAGACCATGGGCCTGGCTCGCCAAGTCATTGGACGTGGAAGCCATTTCCTCAGACGCAGCAGCATTCTGCTGAACTACGTGGTCCAACTGCTGCAAAGCCGCATTGATTTGTTCAGCTCCTGAATTCTGCTCGTTGCTGGCAACGGTAATTTCCTGAATGAGCTCTGCGGTCTTCTCGATATCCGGGACCATTTCCTTGAGCAATTCGCCCGCCTTCTCTGCCACTTCCACACTGGATGAAGACAATTCACTGATTTCAGCGGCTGCTTCGCCACTGCGTTCGGCCAACTTACGAACTTCTGCCGCGACGACGGCAAATCCCTTGCCATGTTCACCAGCACGAGCTGCTTCGATGGCTGCATTCAAAGCCAACAAGTTGGTTTGCCGCGCGATCTCTTCAACGATGGAAATCTTGTCTGCGATTTCCTGCATGGCGGTGACGGTCTCGGATACGGCTGCACCGCCGATCTTGGCGTTACCAGCCGCCTTGGAAGCAATGGTTTCGGTTTCCCGTGCATTTTCTGCATTAGCACTGATATTGGAAGCCATCTCTTCCATTGAGGAAGAAACTTCTTCCAATGCTGAAGCTTGTTGCGTTGCACCCTGGGACAGAGATTGCGAAGTACCGGAAAGCTCTTCACTCCCAGACGCCACATGAGCGCTGCCGTCCACAACCTGCCCAACAACCTCGGTCAGCCTATCGGACATTTCATTAAGAGCACGATAGATTTCACCGATGTCATCAGTACGATCTGCATCGACACGAGTGGTATAATCACCAGTCGAAGCACGCTTGAGAACATTCACAACATTAGCCAGGGGGTTGATGATGAGATTGTTCATATACAGCCAGATAAGCGCGGCAATGACAACAAGAGCCAGAATACCAAGGGTGATGGAGGTAAAGGCATTGGACCAGACAGGAGCCATGATCTCCGATATTTCGATAAGGGCAATGAACTTCCACTTGAGCTTAGGCGAAGTATGAACAACAGCCATGTAGTCAACGCCATCGATGACACCCTCGCTGGAACCACTGGTCATAGCAAAAAAGTCACTGTACGACTTATCATTCAATTCATTAATATTCTTAAAGTTATTACTAGAATTCTTCGGGTCGGCAATAATGACACCATCATCCTGAACCAGCATGACATAGCCCGTTTCGCCGAGCTTGATCCGCTCGATGAGCTTGGTGAGCTGCCCCAAAGAGATATCCATGGCCGCAACACCGAGAACACTGCCACCTTCCTGAACTGCTTTGACCGTGGAAATCATGGCATCACCAGTGGTGGAAACATAGGCCTTTGAAACAATAGCCTTACCAGGATCAGCTACCGACTCCTTATACCAGGGGCGCTTTGTCGGATTATAGCCACCGGGCAAAGGATCATTGCCACCGATGATAAATGCACCATTTTTTGTGCCGATGTAACAATCCTTGTAGCTCTTGTGTGAGCGCAGAATCATCTGATAAAAACCACGTATTTCTTGACCCAATACATCTTCTGGCCACGGCGTCGCCGAAACTGCATCACCTGTTTTATTGACGTACGACGACAAGATTTCATCAACCCTGCGAACTCGCGGGTCTTCGGCCATCATGACAGTATTATTCATCGCCTCCTGCATAAACGTGGAAATGGTGCCGTCGATATGCTCCAACTGGCCAGCGGCAGACGTCTCGCTGTAATCGAGAGAATCTGTGTAAATAGACGTCAAACTGACAGCCAGAATAGTGGCACAGAGAATTATGAGTGAAATGGAAAACGAGAGCAGGAGTTTCACTCTAACATTAAGTTGCATGGCATATCCCCTTTTCATGTAGTAAGTATCCCTTCGAATGAAATTAACCTTACACCACATGACGGGTTAGCCACATTATTATTTTGATAATTATTGCACACCCCCTGCCACTTGGCTTGCCTGCCGAAATCAAGTAATGTCCCACACCCTATGGAACGCAAGCAAACAAAAGTAGTAAACATCGGTGACGTGGGCATTGGCGGAGATAACCCTATCCGCGTCCAGTCCATGTGCAACACCGATACCCGCGACGTGCTGAGCACGGTCATGCAGATCACACAACTGGCTGATGCCGGGTGCGAAATCGTGCGCCTTGCCGTTCCCGATGACAAAGCCGCTGCCGCACTGCCCGCCATCTGCGAACAGTCGCCCGTGCCGCTCATTGCCGACATCCATTTCGATCATCGCCTCGCGCTTGCCGCACTTGATGCAGGCATCGACGGCCTGCGCATCAACCCCGGCAACATTGGGAACGAATCCAAGATCGACACCGTGGTCCGCGCTGCCATGGACAAGGGCGCGCCCATTCGCATCGGCGTCAATGGCGGTTCGCTGGAAAAAGATCTGCTTGCCAAACACGGCGGCCCCACCCCCGAAGCCATGGTCGAATCCGGCCTGCGCCATGTCGCCCTGCTTGAAAAACGCGGGTTTCACGACATCAAAATTTCGCTCAAGACCTCATCGGTTTTGAACACCATTGCCGCGTACAAACTCATGACGGAAGAGGTCGATTACCCGCTGCACATCGGCATCACTGAGGCCGGAACATTGGTGCGCGGTGCGGTCAAATCCGCTGTGGGCCTTGGCATCCTGCTCCACGATGGCATCGGCGACACCCTGCGCGTCTCACTCACCCACGATCCGGTGGCTGAGATCGGCGTGGCTTACGAAATCCTGCGGTCCCTCGGACTGCGCGAGCGCGGTCCAGAGATCATTTCCTGCCCCACTTGTGGACGTACGGAGATTCGTCTCATCGAACTGGCCGAGCAGGTGGAAGAAGCACTACGTGGTGTGAAGGAAGTGTTCACCGTGGCTGTCATGGGATGCGTGGTTAATGGACCGGGCGAAGCAAAAGAAGCGGACATCGGCATTGCCGGAGGCCGCGGGCTTGGAATAATTTTCAAAAAGGGCGAAGTCGTCCGCAAAGTCAAAGGCGACGAGAACCTGCTCCCTGAATTCATGAAAGAAATTGAAGCGTTCATTCGCGAAAGGAGATCTTAATATGCGTCTTTCCCGTTACTATGTCCCCACACTCAAGGAAGACCCGGCAGACGCCGAGGTCATGTCCCACAAGCTGCTGATGCGCGCGGGCATGATCCGCAAACTCACCAGCGGTATCTACAACTACCTGCCCATGGGGCTTCGTTCCATCAACAAGGTCGCAAAGATCGTTCGCGAAGAAATGGACCGCGCCGGAGCCATGGAAGTTTCCATGCCCATGGTGCAGCCCGCCGACCTTTGGGTCGAAAGCGGACGTTGGGATTACTACGGAAAAGAGCTGCTGCGCGTCAAAGACCGTCACGGCCGCGACTACTGTCTCGGACCCACCCACGAAGAAGTCATCACTGACCTCGTTCGCGGCGAAATCGGTTCCTACAAACAGCTTCCGGTGAATCTCTACCAGATTCAGAACAAATTCCGTGATGAAATTCGCCCCCGCTTCGGCCTCATGCGCGGCCGCGAGTTCATCATGAAAGACGCCTACTCTTTCGATAAGGACGAGGAAGGCGCAGAGAAATCTTACTGGGAAATGTTTGAGGCATACAAAGCCGCATTTTCCCGCATCGGCCTGCGCTTCAAGCCTGTTCAGGCTGATTCCGGCGCTATCGGCGGCGACTTCTCGCACGAGTTCATGGTGCTTGCCGATACAGGTGAAGACACCATCGCTTCCTGCAAATCGTGCGAATTCGGCGCGAACCTTGAGAAAGCAAAGGTCAATGCACCAGAAGACAGTTGCAACTCCGACGACTCGGCGACCCCGGCTTTGGAAGAAGTCGGCACACCCGATGCCCGCACCGTGGACGAAGTCTGCGCGTACCTGAACATCGAACCGAGCAAGCTTATCAAGACTTTGCTGCTTAAAGTGGACGGCAAAGAGCCTGTTCTGGCGTTGATTCGCGGCGACCGTGAACTCAACGACATCAAGCTGCGCAACCTTGTTGGCGGTAACGAAATCGAGATGGCTGACGAGGATCTGGTCAAGGATCTCACTGGCGCACCTGTCGGTTTTGCCGGTCCTGTCACCCTGAGCAAGAACATCCGCACCTTTGCGGATCACGAACTCTGCCTCGACAACGACTGGGTAACGGGCGCTAACAAAGCGGACACCCATTACCGTCATGTATCCCTGGCTCGTGATTGCGAGATCGACAAGTTCGCTGACCTGCGTGTCATTGAAGAAACCGATTCCTGCCCCGAATGTGGCAAGGAAATTGAATTCACCAAAGGTATCGAAGTCGGGCACGTCTTCAAGCTCGGCACCAAATATTCCGAGAAGATGGACGCCACCTTCCTCGACGAAAACGGCAAGACCAAACACATGGTCATGGGCTGTTACGGCATCGGCGTGTCCCGCATCGTGGCCTCGGCCATCGAGCAGAACCACGACGAAAACGGCTGCATCTTCCCGCCAGCCATCGCACCTTTCGAAGTCGCCATCATCTCCCTTGCCGGCAAAGATCAGGCTGTGGCAGATAAGGCCGAAGAGCTCTACAACGAGATCGCCAAGCTCGGCGTTGACGTGTGTTACGATGACCGCAAAGAACGCCCCGGCGTCAAGTTCGCCGAAGCCGACCTCATCGGTTACCCCATGCAGCTCGTGCTGGGTGGCAAGGGTCTCAAGAATGGCATCATCGAAACCAAGGACCGCAAAACCGGCGAAAAGGGCGAACTGCCGCTGGACAACTTTGTGGAAGCCTTCACCGCATGGCGCAAGGAAATCTGGGAAAAATGGGGAATGAGCCTGTAAGCTTCTCCGACCATTCCAAAAAATAAAGCCCCGACTCATATCGAGTCGGGGCTTCTTTTATTCTCTTGGTAGTGGCTATTTACACATCTTTTTCAACGCTCGTTTCATGCCGTTCTTATCAATTCCGAGCATGGAGCGAAGTTCTTTCTGTGTACCGTGTTCAATAAATTCATCAGGAATGCCGAGGCACTTCACGGTCTTCCCATCAAGCACGTTCGCTTCGTTGAACAGCTCCAACACGGCTGAACCGAATCCGCCGGGCAAAGCATTTTCTTCAACGATGAGGATCTTCTTGAATTGTTTTGCCAGATCGAGAAGCTGCTTCTTGGGCAGCGGTTTGACGAAACGCGTGTTGAACACCGCCACATCAAGGTCATCCTTCTCAAGCTCCATGGCCGCTTCAATGGCAGGGTAAACACGCGAACCAAGGGCGATAATCACCGCATCCTTGCCCTCGTGCACCATTTCACCCTTGCCGATGGCAAGCTTGCGGGGCGTCTTGGAAACCTTTGCTCCAACGCCAGTTCCACGCGGATAACGCATGGCACAAGGCCCATCAAAGGCAAAAGCTGTTGCCATCATCTGGGCCAATTCGGCCTCGTCCTTGGGTGCCATGACCACAAGATTCGGGATATGACGCAGGTAACTGATGTCGAACGCACCGTGATGCGTCGCGCCGTCTTCGCCGACCAGACCACCACGATCCAGAAAGAAATTCACATTGAGATTTTGCAGGCAAACGTCGTGCACAACCTGATCGTACGCACGTTGCAGGAAAGTCGAATAGATCGCCACGGCAGGCTTGAACCCTTGAGTGGCAAGCCCGGCTGCAAAGGTG
>JAFLJT010000160.1 GCA_022712855.1 Pseudodesulfovibrio sp.
ACCATATCTTTTCGCATGAAATCATAGCGATGCAAGCTCTGCGTGAATCGGTAGGGCCTATACCCTTCACCGCTCATCAGCTTCAACGTCTGGGCCACGGCCGCCCCTTCCGCAGGCGCACGATTCTCCCGGTTCACCACATGCATATGATGCACGTGCACTTCAAAATCTGCATACGCGTCATCGGTCAGAAGTCGATACAACACCCCCGCCGAATCAAGGCCGCCTGAATACATGGCAAGAATTTTCTGGTTCATACCAAGCTCGTAGCATGTTTTTTTCATTATGGTCCACTGGCAAAGCCCCGCCCCATCTAGAATCCATATATTGAGGACCATTCAAGACAGAGTCCATTTTGAGTGGATATTTCACGCAAAAGGGGAATAATCTCAACCGCACACCTCTCTTTTTAATGGAATAATTACAGCTATCTATAACCAAATAAGAAATATTACTGATTTTGGCACACGCCTTGCTTTATCCCAGTACGAGCGGGGCAATTCCGCACCAAGAACATCAAGGAAACGACAATGAGAAACCAAGCAAACAAGCGGAACAGACGCGGCCAGACAATGGTCGAGGTGGCAATATTGCTGCCTCTGTTCATGACGCTTATGCTTGGAATAATGGACTTTTCCCGCCTTTACTGGACCCAAAGTGTTGTCCGTGGCGCTGCCTACGAAGGTGTTCGCATGGCTATTTTGGTTGAAGCCACCGACGCACAGGTCGAATCCACTATTATTGAAGAGCTCAAGATGGGCGGTGTTTCAGTAACACCGGCCATGACAGTGAGTGAACGCACACCGAATACCCCCGTTGATGTCACCGTGACCGTACCCTTCGATTTCATCGCCATCGACAGCCTGATTCCCGCCTTATCCTCCCTTACGCAAGTCTCTGCTACGGTCGTCATGACCCATGAGCGGTGATATCATGCGTAATAATGAATCCAGACAGGGCGTTGCCATCATCGAATTCGCCATAATGATGGTACTGATCCTGATACCGATCATGGCAGGCACGTGGGATATCTCCCGGTTTATCGACATTCGTCAGGTCTTGACCCGCGCCGCCCGCGAAGGTGTTGTCACCGCCTCTCGTGGTGACGACCCCACCAGTCGGATAACGGAATATGTTGAATCCGCAGGATTGCACTCCGAAGATTTGACCGTCACCGTTGACTACGGCCCGGAACAGCCCGGACTCGGCCAGGAAGTGAAGGTTTCTCTGGCATACGGATTCTCCAGTTACACCATCTTCCCTTGGGAAGATTTCATGCCGGGTGGAGTCACTACTGCGGCATACGCAAAGATGGAGTAGCGGTGATCCCATGCAGAATATCAAGAGATTAATTCAAGACGAACACGGTATCGTCAGTATCATGGTCGGATTTGCCATGGCCGCCATTCTTGGACTCGCCGCCCTGGCTATCGATTTGGGCAGCGTCTATCTCAAGCGAAGCGCGTTGCAAACCGCCGCTGATGCTGGAGCACTGGCCGGAGCCAACTCACTGCTGGCTGAAGGCAGCGATTTCGAGCAACTCAGGACCATCGTCACCACCTATGCAGTCAAGAATATGGCGGAGGATGATCAACCCGCTTCCGCGTTGACCGACACCGACATAGTTTTCATGAAGGATGGCGTGCCGTCGCTGGATAGTCCGAATCAAGTGGAAGTCACCATCACTCTCTCCGCCGATCGCGGCAACCCGTTCCCATTCACTTTCGGCAAGGTCCTCGGCATCCCCTCCGTGAACCTCAAGGCCGTATCACGTGCCGGTATCGTGGGCATCTGTTCCAGCAAGTGCGTCAAGCCCTTCGTGATCCCCACCAAGTTCGATTGGGATGATCAGGCAGACATCCCCAGCTCAAAGTATTTCAATAACGACACTATGGATGTGGACAGCCAGGCTGAACTGGATTCCATCGAAGTCCTTGGTTATGACCAAGATGACGTTGGCACCCAGATTATCATCAAGCCCGGTGATCCGAGCCTGACCGTCGCTCCCGGCCAGTATAATCTCGTAGACCTGCCTCCTGTGAACAAGGGCGATCCGACGACTGGAGCCAACGCCGTCCGCGAAAATATTGCAGGCTGTACCGGTTCCAACGGCGACTTCCCGGTTGGTCCTGGCGACGAACTCCTCTTGGAACCCGGCAATTCATCCGGTCCGGTCAAGCAGGGAACCAACGACCTTATCGGCGAAGACCCTTACGCATACTGGGACACCTCCACCAACTCCGTGGAAGGCAGCATGCATGATGATCCGCTGGACAGCCCGCGCGTTGCCATCATGGCCTTTTATGATCCGCGTAACCCGCCGACCTCCGGCAGGAATACCATCACTGTCTACGAACTGGGTGCCTTTTTCATCGAAAGCGTGGACAGCAAGGGTAACGTCTCCGCCCGTTTCATGAACACCGTAGCCGTTGAGCCGGAAGCCACCGACAATTCGGACTGCCTGCTCCGCATGAGCCGCGTCATGCTCGATTCCAGCAGAGAGTAAACACCTCTCGCGCCTTAACGCAAAAGCCCCCTCGACGTTGTGTCGAGGGGGCTTTTGCGTTTTAAGCTTGTATGATGGTGGTTGGATTAAATCCAACCAGTCACTTCATCCGCTTCCATGACCGTTCCGTACGCCATTCCAAGGGCCGCCAAGAACGAACCATGCACATGCGCTGCGGGAATTTCCGTGTCGCCAAAGGGCAAGGCGCATGTCGCCGTCGCATCCGACAATACCGCACACTCAAAGCCAAAATCAGCCGCCGCACGCACTCCAGCATCCACGCACATGTGCGTCATCATACCCGCCACCACCAACTTGGTGACCCCTGCCGCCTTGAGGTGGTCGAGAAGATCAGTTTCGCGAAAACTGTTGGGATAATGTTTGGTAATGACCACTTCGTCAGCCGTAGGCAGCACATCGCCGTGAATCTCCGCGCCGCTGGTGCCGGGCAGGAAAAAAGTCGCGCCCTCGTTCACGGAATCGTGCCGGATGTGGAACACAGGCAAATCACGTTCCCTGAACATTGCCAGGACCTTGGCAGCTTTTGTGGCGGCTTCCGGGCTGCCTTCAAGTTCCATTTTGCCACCGGGGAAATAGTCGTTCTGTATGTCGATCAATAAGAGTGCTGTGCTCATGAGAATCTCCTTTCCCAATTAAATACGCTGTGGGCCACAACGGGTCAAATCAGCATTATAAATAGGGGTATCGTTCACGCTGAAGACAATCCTTTCTTGCTCCAATTGCCCCGCTCAGCTATGCATTATGCAACAACTGAAAACACAGCTTCATCGACACATATATTAATTCGGAGAACGGCAATGAAACAGAAGATCATCGACGTGTTTTTTGATGACAATATGAAGATCAATGCGAAAATGGACGGCCTGTCCATCGCCACGGATCAACCTGTCAAAGAAGGCGGCGACGGCAGTGCGCCCAGTCCGTTCCAGCTCTTCCTCGCATCTCTCGCTACCTGCGCAGGCGTTTACGCACAACGGTTCTGCGAAACCCGCAAGATCAGCACCGAAGGGCTTGGTATACGCGTGCTCTGCGACTTCGCCGAAAAAGGATTCAAGGTCGAGAAAATGACCTACGAAATGACCTTGCCCGAAGGATTTCCCGAAAAATACGAATCTGCCATCGTCCGGGCCGTTGATCTCTGTGCCGTGAAAAAACACGTTTGTGAATGCCCGGAATTCGAGATTATCACCAAATAGTAGGAAGACACCATGTCCGAGACACCCATCGATGAATCAATCTTTGTCATTTGGAGTTCCGCCGACCCGGAAGTCGCGCACAACATTGCGTTCATGTACGCGCACAACGCGCTACTGAAAGAATGGTGGGGCCGCGTGCGGCTTATCATCTGGGGACCGTCCGCCAAGTTGGTCACCAAAGACCCGGATATTCAGGCGAAAATCAAAACAATGATGGACGACGGGGTCGAGGTTTTGGCATGCCGCGCCTGTGCTGACAATTATGGTGTCTCAGACGAACTGGAAGCGATGGGAATCAATGTTCTTTACGTCGGGACTCCGGTCACCGCCATGCTCAAGGAAGGCTGGAAACAGTTAACATTCTAGCTCCAGAATGGTGGAAATACTCTCTTATTTGTGTCAAAGTCTCGTTAATGACTATTGATTCATCCTAAACTGCATGAAAACCACGGCAAGGAGTGACCTTTGCAGCGGACCCAGGTCTCGCAAGAGACCATAAACACTCTTTCAGAAAAGCCCACCGATATCCTGGTCGTTGAAGACTCGGATAGTAATCTTGCGCTTATCGAACTCTACTTCGCCCCCACTGCATGTCGTTTGGATTTTGCCATGAACGGGTATGAGGCGGTGGAGAAATTCAAGGCCAAACCATATGCACTGATTCTCATGGACATCCAGATGCCCGTCATGGACGGCTTAGAAGCCACGCGCATTATCCGAAAGATGGAACAAGAGCACGGCGATGCTCCCGTTCCTATCGTGGCGGTGACGGCCAATGCATTCAAAGAGGATGAAGAGAACTGCATGGCAGCCGGATGTACGGATTATCTTGCAAAACCCATCAGCAAAGCGAAGCTGTTGGAGTGTGTTGCGCGCCATATATATCCAGAAAAATAGCGTTACTGAAAGATTTTTTTGCCGAGCTTTACTTCTATTTCGGGCCCCTGAATTTAAATGTTTTCATGGAGAGAGAGATGACTGACAGTGCAACCTTGAAACATATCTTGCGCTTCCATTCAATGGATGCCGTACTCGTGCATCCCATCGACCCGTCCAAGATAATGAACGTTCCTCTGTTGGAAACAAATGACGTTGCCTGTGACATGCTCGGGTATACCCGGGAAGAGCTTCTTTCGCTGAAACTCAACGACATAGACACTTCACCAATCTTTGATGAAACAGTCATCGAAGAATTCATAATAAATGGTTTTGCCCGTTTTGAACGCGTATTTCTGAGCAAAGACGGCCAACAAATACCTGTGGAAATCAATGTTCACGCCCTCGAAGTTGACGGCCAAACAGTTGGTATAACCGTTGCCCGTGATATCTCCGGCCGCAAACGAGATGAAAAAGAACGCGCCCTCAATGAATTGCGCTTCAAAGCGCTCCATCACTTATCAGAGATGATCGACGAACCGGAACAGGATATTCTCAATTTCGCCCTTGAAGAAGGCGGCCGGGTAACCAACAGCCCCATCGGTTATATCTATTTCGTCAATGACGACGAGACAGAACTCATACTGCACGCATGGTCTTCCGGGGCCATGAAAGAGTGCAAAGTCGCAGAACATCAAACAGTCTACAAGGTCGAAGAAACGGGTCTTTGGGGAGAGGCAGTCAGGCAGAGAAAACCTATTATTACCAACGATTACCCTGATCTGCCAAACAAACGGGGCCAACCCAAAGGGCACATCCCCATTAAACGGCACATGAATCTACCTGTCATCGAAGATGGCCGCATCGTAATCGTTGCTGGAGTGGGCAACAAAGAGGAAGAGTATACGTATGCCGACGTGGTCCAACTCTCTCTGATCATGCAGGGAATGTGGCGTATCATCCAGCGTAAACGAATCGAAAAAGACCTGATTCAAGCCAGACGATCTGCCGAAAAAGCCAATGAAGTAAAGAGCCAGTTCCTCGCCAATATGAGCCACGAACTGCGGACGCCGCTCAATGGAATTATGGGCATGACACAGATTCTCCTCAGCACTGATATGTCGGCCGACCAGCAGGAATATCTGAACCTCTCTCTGGACGCCACGCGCCACCTGACCAGAGTGCTGACCGATCTGCTGGCCCTTTCCAGCATCGAATCCGGCGGCATTGACCTTGCCTCTGCGAATTTCAACCTTCCCGAGACCATGGAAGCGCTGTTCAAACCACTGGCCTTGCAAGCTTCTGACAAAGAGCTGACCCTGACTATGACCATCGACCCGGCTGTTCCTGCCGAAGTTTGTGGCGATGCAGGAAAAATACGGCAGGTCATGATCAACCTGCTTTTCAACGCCATCAAGTTCACGGACGCCGGAAATATTACCCTCGATGTGACGCTACTTAACGAGGCCAACAAGGAAGACGAAACAACGTGTCACGTCTGCTTTTCCGTGACCGACACCGGTATCGGCATCCCTCTTGAGCAACAGGACTCCATTTTCGAAAGCTTCACCTTGGGTGAAGACTATATGACCAAACAGTATGGCGGCACCGGGCTCGGACTCTCCATTTCGCGCCAACTCGCCGACATCATGGGTGGAACTGTCAACGTCAACAGCACCCAGGGCAAAGGCAGCACGTTTACTTTCACTGTTCCGCTAGCCATCCCTTCTGCAGGGGAAAATCAATGCGTAGAGAGCCCAGACAGTACCCCCATCCTTACTGACCCACTGAATATCCTTCTGGCCGAGGACGAGCAGGTCAACTCCATCATGGCTTCCAGATTACTGAGAAAGGCCGGACACAGCGTCACCATCGTAGGGAATGGGCAGCAAGCTATTGAGGCGCTCACACAGGCCAACTACGACCTGATTCTCATGGACGTGCAAATGCCTGTCGTCAACGGCCTTGAAGCCACAAAAATCATACGTAAAGGTGCTGTGGAAGGCGCTCCCAAGGATATTCCCATCATCGGCCTGACCGCCTTTGCTCGCAGTTCGGAAAAACAACGGTTCATCAAGGCGGGTATGGAACGCATCGTCACCAAACCCTATGAGGCCGACGAGCTGATGTGGACTATCGCCAAGGTCATGAGCGACAAAAAGTAATCACATTTTCAACAACAACCAGCTTTCGGGCGAGGAGGATTTCATGGACATTGCAACGCTCACGGATTTTTTCATGTGGTGTTCCATCATCAACGGCGCGTTACTCCTCTACACCGTAGCGCTCTTCATCTTGCTCCCTGACCGAGTCTATAGCATTCAGAACAAACTGTTCCCTCTTGAACGGGAACGGTTCAATGCGATTTATTACGCTTTCATGGGAGGCTACAAAATCCTCTTCCTTGTCTTCAATGTTGTTCCATACATAGCCCTGCGCATCATAGCATAAATATGAGGAGGGACACTGCTCCCTCTTCCTAATGTAGGAGAGCATGCGAACATGACGGACTTCCGAGACTATACACCAGAGCTTCTGGGCCAAGTCTTTGACCACAGGCTACAGCAATCTGATATCCGCAGGATATTGGACGGCTTGAGCCAGTCCGACCGCAGTCTCTTTCTTGATAAGATCTCCGAGACCTTTGAAAAATTCACCGCCCTTCTGGAAGTTTCCAGCCAACTGGCAGACTCCCTCTCCCTCGACATACTGTTTAACCGGCTCGTCAGCCTGACCACCGAAGCCCTGCATTCGGACCGGGGCACCATCTTCCTCAATGACCGCACGACAGACACGCTGTTTTCCCGAATCGCCATGGGTGAGAACATGCAGGAAATTCGTTTCCCCAACCATCTCGGCATCGCCGGAACAGTTTTCTCCACCGGCGATGCTCTCCTGATCCCCGATGCCTATGCGGACAAGCGGTTCAACCAGGATATCGACAAAAAAACCGGCTATCGCACCCGAAATATCCTGACAGCACCCATTCGCAACAAGTTCGGCACCCCGGTTGGTGTCATCCAGATTCTCAACAAACTGGAAGGCGACTTTGAAGAAGGCGACCTCTCTATGCTCGAAGCCATGGGCGCACAGGCTTCATCGGCATTGATCAAGGCACAACTCTTTGAAGAAGTTGAAAGATCCCGCAAGGAAGAGAAGGAACTTTTCGAGATCACCCGCGCCATTTCCACGGAAATCCATCTGGTCCCGCTGATCCAGAAGATCATGGCCACCACCACGACTATTCTGGAATCGGACCGCTCCACCCTGTTTGTCAACGATCCCAAGACGGACCAACTTTGGGCCATGGTTGCCGAAGGCGTGAAAACCAAGGAAATCCGCTTTCCCAACCATCTCGGCATCGCTGGTGCCGTCTTCACCTCCGGAGAGACAGCCAACATCCCGGACGCATACGCAGACCCTCGTTTCAATCAGGAAGTGGACAAAAAAACCGGATACAAAACCAACACAATTCTCTGCATGCCTGTGCTCAATAAGGACGGCAATGCCATTGGCGTCATCCAGTCACTGAACAAAAAGGGCGGCCCATTCACCCCCAAGGACGAATCCCGTGTCATGGCTTTCTCGGCCCAGGCGGCCATCGCCATCGAGAATGCCCGGCTGTTTGAAGACGTGCTGAACATGAAAAACTACAACGAATCCATCCTCGAATCCATGTCCAGCGGCCTGATCACTTTTGACGACGAGATGCGGGTAGAAAAATGCAATGCCGTGGCCCTCTCGATATTGGAAGAAGTCGAGGAGAACATGATCGAACGCCCGGTAACAGACATCTTTTCAGGTGAGAACGAATGGGTTTCCAAGACAGTGGCACGGGTCATGGAGCATGGCGATCCAGACCTCGCCCTGGATTCAGAATTCCAGCTTTCGGGCGACCGCACGGTTTCGGTCAATCTGACAACCCTGCCCCTGGTCAATGCCAAGGAAGAGGTTGTGGGTACACTCCTCGTATTCGAAGATATCAGCGGAGAAAAACGACTCCAGGGAACACTGGCCCGATACATGACCAAGGAAGTTGCCGACCAGTTGATGGAAGCGGGCGAAGCCGAATTGGGCGGCCAGATGAAGCCGGTGACCGTCTTCTTCTCCGACATCCGCAGCTTCACCACCATCTCCGAATCACTGGGCGCGCAGGAAACCGTCTCCATGCTCAACGACTATTTCACGGATATGGTGGATATCCTGTTCGAATACGGCGGCATCCTGGACAAGTACATCGGCGATGCGATCATGGCCGTCTTCGGTGCACCATTCCCCACAGACCACGATGCGGATAACGCCCTGCACGCCGGAGTGGATATGATGCGCGCCCTGGCACGGTTCAATGTCAGACGCGCCGCCGAGAACCAGCAGACTCTGGACATCGGCATCGGCCTGAACACGGCGGAAGTTGTTGTCGGCAACATCGGTTCTGAAAGGCGCATGGACTACACGGTCATCGGCGATGGTGTGAACCTTGCTTCCCGCCTTGAAGGAGCCAACAAGGTGTACGGCTCGAATATCCTGATCAGCCAGGGAACCAAGGACGAACTGCAGGATGA